>PMMB01000005.1:4349-6955 GCA_003165495.1 Gammaproteobacteria bacterium
GCCATGTCCTTGAACAGTCCGCCCGAGATCCGAACGTACTCGATGGGTGGCGGCGCCGGATCGTGGCTGACGATGCTGAGGCTCTCGAGGCGCCCGATCGCTCCCTCATCGAGGCGCGTTTTCAACGCCTGAAAGTGGGGGTCGAAGCGGCGGTTGAAGCCCATCAGCATCGCGGCTCTCTCGAGCTGCGTTGCCGCATTCCGCGCGCGCTCGAGGTTGAGATCGAGCGGCTTCTCGCAGAAAATCGTTTTGCCCGCTGCAGCGGCTCGCAATGCCTGATCGAGATGGACATTCGTCGCGCTCGCGATGATGACCCCCGAAATAGACGCATCTCCCAACGCTGCGTCGGAGTCCACCGTCACGGCCCCGGTCCGGTGGGCCAGCGGGTCAGCCGCCTCGCGATTGGGATCCACTATGTATTTCAGTTTGAGGTCAGAACGTGCGGCCGCGTTTCTGGCATGGATCTGGCCGATGCGGCCGGCGCCGAACAGTGCGACGTTGAACATTGAACGCTCCGATTGTGATCGAGTATGACGCTCGGGCCGCAGCGCGAGGCGGACGCGGCCCAAGCGCCTATGAAACCAGAATTTACAATGGAATAAAGATTATAGTCTGTTCCATCTTCGCGACAGTGAGTAACATCGTGCCTGGAACAGACACAGCTCTGGATTTGATCGCAGTCGGACGATCGAGCGTCGATCTCTACGGCGAGCAGATCGGCGGACGGTTGGAAGATATGGGCTCGTTCGCGAAATACGTCGGCGGAAGCCCGACGAATACGGCCGTGGCCGCCGCTCGACTCGGACTGAAGACCGGCCTGTTGACACGCGTCGGCGCTGATCACATGGGACGCTTCATCCGCGAGCAACTCATCCGGGAAGGCGTCGACGTTCGCGGTGTTCTTGCCGATACGGAGCGACTGACGGCCCTGGTCATACTGGGAATCCGCGATCGTGAGACCTTTCCACTCATTTTCTACCGGGAGAACTGCGCAGATATGGCGTTGTGCGAACAGGACCTCGACGACACGTGGTTCACGTCGGCGCGCGCCGTGCTCATAAACGGCACGCACCTCTCCACGCCCGGCGTATATGCGGCAAGCGTGGGCGCGGCGAGACTGGTCAAGGCTGCGGGTGGCAGGGTCGTGTTCGACGTTGATTACCGGCCTGTGCTCTGGGGGCTGGCCGCCAGAGATCTCGGCGAAAACCGCTTCGTAGCGCACGCAGGGGTTACGCAGCGGCTGCAGAATGTGCTGCCGCTTTGCGATCTGGTCGTGGGTACGGAGGAGGAAATCCGCATTCTAGGCGGCGATGAGGATACGGTTGCCGCCCTGAAGAACATACGTGTCCGGACATCCGCAACCATTGTCTGCAAGCGAGGCGCGCACGGCTGCGTGGTGTTTCCAGGCCGCGTGCCGGACAACATCGAAGAGGGTGTCGTCGCTCCGGGCTTTCGCGTCGAGGTGTACAACGTTCTCGGAGCGGGTGATGCCTTCATGGGAGGATATCTCCGAGGCTGGCTGCGGGACGAGCCGATCGAGCAATGCTGTCGTCTCGGCAACGCCTGCGGAGCAATCGTGGTCTCACGGCATGGCTGCGCGCCCGCGATGCCGACTTGGCCGGAACTGGCGCTTTTTTTCGCGGCACGCAACCGAAAATTTCGCCTGCGCGAGGATTCGGAGCTCGAGCACGTGCACTGGGCAACGTCGCGCGCACGGGCCTACGAAGACTTGACCGTTCTTGCAATCGATCATCGCAGCCAATTCGAGGATCTCGCCGCAGAGGTCGGCGCCGATAGGGAGCGGATCTCGAGGTTCAAGATGCTGGGACTGCGCGCCGTCGACTCCGTGGCGCAGGGCGACGCTCGATTTGGCGTACTGCTCGACGGGCGTTATGGATTCGAGGCGCTGGCCCAAGCGTCCGATCATCCTTATTGGGTAGGCCGCCCCATCGAGCTTCCGAGGTCGCGTCCACTCGAGTTCGAAAGCTCTGCGGACGTTGCCACCGAGCTCTCCACATGGCCTCTGAATCACGTTGTGAAGTGCCTGGTCTACTACCATCCTGATGATGAGGCCGATTTGCGCGAGAGACAGGACCGGCAGCTGTTGCGTCTCTTCGATGCCTGCCGCAAGACGCGGCATGAGTTGCTCGTTGAAGTCATCCTTCCCGGCGGCATGCCGGTCGATGCGCACACTGTCGCTCGCGCGATCTCACGCATCTACGAGATCGGGGTGCGCCCGGACTGGTGGAAACTCGAGCCGAGCGCGAGCCCGGCGACCTGGCAGAACATCGAGAGCGCAATCGCGCGAGGTGATCCCTACTGCCGGGGCGTCGTGTTGCTGGGTTTGTCGGCGCCGCAAGGCGAGCTTGTCGGCTCGTTCGTCGCTGCGGCCCCGTTCAAGGTTGTCAAGGGATTCGCTGTCGGGCGCACGATCTTCGGCGAGGTCGCGCGTGAGTGGTTTAGTGGAGTGACGGGCGATGACGCGGCCGTGAACGGTATGGCCGAGAGGCTGGCCGCACTCGTGAGGGCGTGGCGGCACGCGCGTGCCGAGGCGGCGGCGTGAACACGGTCAGGCAGACGGCAGCCCAGGCCGCCGTTCGCTATCT
>PMMB01000092.1 GCA_003165495.1 Gammaproteobacteria bacterium
TGCATTGGATGCAGGCGTCGAGATTGACGGCGATGCCGGCATGCGTGAGATCAGGCGCGACCGTGGGGCGCGGTGCGAAGCGCGGCTTGCCTACGTCGAGCCGCGCGGCCCACTCGTCGACCTCGTTGTGGCGCGTGAATTCCTTCTCCGGCATGTCCGACTGCAGCAGTTCGATCACCATCTGCTGCGACTTGCGCGCGCGTTCACTGTCGGTGGTCACTTGCATGCCGGCTTGCGGTGTGCGGCAGCACGAGGCGGCGAGGACACGCTCCCCCTTGATCTCGACCATACAGGAGCGGCAATTGCCGACCGCATCGAGCCCGGGCGCGTAGCAGAGGCGAGGGATATTGATGCCTTCACGATCCGCGATCTCGATGATCGTTTCGGTGCTGAGCCCGGTGACTTCGCGGCCATTGAGCGTGAAGGCGACCGTCGGAGCCTCGAATTGCGCGCGCTCGGCGCGGGTGATGGCATTCATCGTCTATCCTCAGGCAATTTCGTTTGGAAAGTACTTTACAACGCAGTCCACCGGGTTCGGCGCCGCCTGGCCGAGACCGCAGATCGAGGCGTCGCGCATCACCTGCGAGAGGTCGGCGAGCAGCGGCTTGTCCCACTTGTCCCGCGCAATCAGCAGATTCGTCTTGGCGGTGCCCACGCGGCAGGGTGTGCACTGACCGCAGGACTCATGCTCGAAGAAGCGCATCATATTGCGCGCCGCGTCTTTGGCCGTGTCCTGCGAGGAGAGCACGATCACCGCCGCCGAGCCGATGAAGCAGCCATGCGGCTGCAAGGTATCGAAGTCCAGCGGGATGTCGCCCATCGACGCCGGCAGGATGCCGCCCGATGCGCCGCCGGGCAGGTAGCCGTAGAACGTGTGGCCATCCGGCATGCCGCCGCAGTATTCGTCGATCAACTCGCGCATGGTGATGCCGGCCGGCGCGAGCTTCACGCCTGGATTCTTGACACGGCCCGAGACCGAAAAGCTGCGTAGCCCCTTGCGACCGTTGCGACCCTGCGATGCAAACCAGGCGCCGCCTTTTTCGAGCAGCTCGCGCACCCAGTAAAGCGTCTCGAAATTGTGTTCCAGCGTCGGCCGTCCGAACAGCCCGACTTGAGCGACATAGGGCGGGCGCAAACGCGGCATGCCGCGCTTGCCTTCAATCGATTCGATCATCGCCGATTCCTCGCCGCAGATGTAGGCGCCGGCGCCGCGGCGCAACTCGATCTTGGGCAGGGGCGATACGGGCGGATTTGCCTGCAGCTTCGCGAGCTCAGCTTCGAGCAACGCGCGGCAGCCGTGATACTCGTCGCGCAGGTAGACGTAAATCGCGGAAATGTCGACCGCCCAGGCGGCGATCAGCATCCCTTCGAGGAAACGATGCGGGTCGCGTTCGAGGTACCAGCGGTCCTTGAAGGTGCCGGGCTCGCCCTCGTCGATGTTGACGGCCATCATCCGCGGCGCCCGTTCGCTCCTCACGATGCGCCACTTGCGTCCGGCCGGAAAGCCCGCGCCGCCGAGGCCGCGCAGACCCGAATCCTCCATCGTCTTCAGTACGCTTTCGACATCGCGCCGGTGCTCGATACAGTCGCGCAACAGGGCGTACCCCCCCTGCGCCAGGTAGGCGTCGAAGTCGATGTAGGTCTCGGGTGCGTGGTGGGTGTGTCCCGCCCGAACTTCGATCTGCACCGACTCGACGGTGGCATGCGGCACCGGGTTCTGGTGCACCACGGCGACCGGAGCCTGTTCACACCGCCCGACACAGGGCGCGGGAATTACGCGCACGTCGCGGCCCAGCAGCGCGGGCAGGCGTTGCAGCAACTGCTTGGCACCGGCCATCTCGCAGCTCAGTCCGTCGCAGACGCGCACCGTCAACGCAGGCGGCGCCGCCAAGCTGCCGTCCGGGTTTTCCTTTACCACGTCGAAGTGGTGGTAGAAAGTCGCCACCTCGTAAACCTCGGTCTGCGCCAGTCCCAATAGCTGCGCCAGGGCGGCCAAGTGAGGCGCCCCAAGCTGACCGTAGCGGTCGTTGATTTGATGCAGATATTCGATCAACAAGTCATGCCGCCGCGACGGCCCGCCGATCAGGGCCTCAACTTCGGCGAGTGCCCTCGCATCGACTCTGCGGCCTTTGGGCCCCTGGCGCTTGCGCTGCTTGTTGGCGCCCGCGGGGGCGATCGGGATGATCGGCTTATTCACATATGCACTCCGCTACATGGGCCGACAAGTATGGTGCCCTGCGCGCACAAGTGTCCAATCGATCGTAGTAACCAGACAATTCGCGCGCTCTATGGAACGCGCGCGACGCGAGTCTCATATGTAATGTCTCGCCACCGATTCGGCCACGCACACCGGCTTTGAATGACCCTCGCGTTCGGAAGTCACTTCAACGACAATCTGTGCACCGCCGGGAATGATCTCGAAACTCAAGAGTCTGAAATGACCGCGTAGACGGCTTCCCACCGGCACCGGCGCCGGAAACCGCACACGATTCAGGCCGTAGTTGACGGTCATGCGCACATCGATAACCTTGAACGCGGTCCTGACCATGACGGGCACCAAACTGAGCGTCAGATGGCCATGGGCCACCGTCGCCCCGAAAGGGCCGGCCGCCGCGCGCGCCGGATCGACGTGAATCCATTGGTCATCGCCGGTGACCGCCGCAAATTGATCAATTCGCGTCTGATCGATGTTGTGCCAGTCGCTGGTCCCCAAGGTTGAACCGATGAGTGCCTGCAATTCAGCTAATTTTTGATACGTCTTCATCAATCGACCATTCTCCCACAGCAAAGGGGGCTGGAAAGGCAGTTTTCCGGACCCATATCGTTCCGTAGCTAAACGGTCGAGCAGATGAGGACTTGTCAGTGAAAAAAGCGGTATTGGGTGATTACCCCAGCCCGAAGGGGCACTGGGTTGGCGATGGGTTTCCCGTGCGGAGCCTATTTACCTATGACAA
>PMMB01000241.1:0-11190 GCA_003165495.1 Gammaproteobacteria bacterium
GGATTCGTTGCCGCGGGCGTCGATGTCATGCTGATCGGCCCGCTGCCGACGCCCGGCATCGCGTATATGACGCAACGCCTCGACTGCAGCTTCGGTGTCGTTATCAGCGCATCGCACAATAGCTATCAGGACAACGGCATCAAATTCTTTGACGCCACCGGCAGCAAGCTGTCGGATGAGACGGAAAACGAGATCGAATGCCTGCTCGATCTCCCCGTGGTGACGCAGGAATCGCAGCATTTGGGCAAGGCGATACGCATCGACCGCAGCCGAACGCAGTATCAGCAGTTTTGCGCGTCGACCATTCCTTCGGGCATGAATTTACAGGGTTTCAAGATCGTCATCGATTGCGCCAATGGCGCGGGCTACAAGGTGGCGCCGCGCGTGCTCGCCGACTTGGGCGCGGAAATCGTGCCCATCGGCTGCTCGCCGAACGGTCGCAATATCAATGACGGTTGCGGATCGATGGCGCCGGAACTGCTCCAGTTGACGGTTCCGGGGGTGCGTGCGCAGCTCGGGATGGCGCTCGACGGGGACGGAGACCGGGTGGTGATGGTGGACGAGCTTGGGCGCTGCGTGGATGGCGATCAATTGCTGTACATCCTAGCCAAGGCTGGGCGCGATCGGGGCGATCTCAAGGGTCCGGTGGTAGGCACCGTGATGAGCAACCTAGGGTTGGAGCATGGGCTTGCCGAGATCGGCATCGAGTTTCGCCGTGCCCAGGTCGGCGACCGCCACGTGCTCGCCATGCTCAATGAGGTGGGNNTGCAGGTGCTTAGCGTCATGAAACAAACCGGCGCCGGCCTCGCCGAACTCGGCGCCGGCATGCGCAAGTATCCGCAAGTGCTCCTCAATGTGCGCGTGGCCAAGCGCTTCGATCCGCTGCGGGAACCCACGGTGGTGCGGGTGGCGCAAGAGGTGGAACGCCGCTTCGATGGGCGCGGGCGCATCGTGCTGCGAGCCTCCGGCACCGAGCCCGTGATTCGGGTGATGGTGGAGGGGCACGATGCGGGTCTGGTGAAGCAGGGCGCGCGCGAGATCGCGACGGTCGTCGAAGCGGCGGCGGCGCTGGCGAAAGACCCCCACGCCTAGGGGCTTGCAGTTAACCGGCCGCGCGGCTAATCTTCGCCGCCTTTCCCGCAGGGCAAATGCCCGAAGGTAGCCTATGCGTCGTCAGGTGGTCGCGGGTAATTGGAAGATGCACGGCTCTCGGGCCGCCAATCAGGCATTACTCGCCGAATTGGAGATGAGTCTCAAGGCCGAATGGCCGATCGACATCGTGGTTTTTCCGCCTTATGTTTATTTGACCGATGCCGTCCGTATGTTGGAGGACGGGCGTATCGCCGTCGGCGCGCAGGATGTGTGCGCGGAGTCCGGCGGTGCGTTCACCGGTCAGGTGTCTGCCGCCATGCTCAAGGACATCGGCTGCAGCTATGTCATCGTCGGACATTCGGAGCGGCGCCGCTGGTATCACGAGGATGACGCGTTGGTGGCGCGCAAGTTTGCGGCGGTTCTGGACGCCGGCCTCACTCCGGTGCTGTGCGTCGGGGAAACCCTGGATGAGCGTGAAGCGCAGCAGACTGAAGCGGTGATCGCCCGGCAACTCGACGCCGTGATCGCGATGCACGGGGTCGGCGGCTTTGCGCGGGCCATTCTCGCCTATGAGCCGGTGTGGGCAATCGGGACGGGCCGCACGGCCTCGCCGGAGCAGGCGCAGGCGGTGCACGCCTTCCTGCGCAATCGAATCCACGCGCAAGATGCTAAGATGGCGCGCCATTTGCGGATCCTCTACGGCGGCAGCGTAAAGGCCGGCAATGCCGCGGAGCTGTTCTCGATGCCCGACGTGGATGGCGGACTGGTAGGCGGCGCTTCCCTGAGCGCTGATGAGTTTCAGCAGATTTGCGCGGCTGCGGCCGTTCGCCATTGAGAGATTTTTTATGTTGCGTGGATTTATTTTGAGTGTGCATATATTGCTTGCGCTGATGATCATCGGGCTCGTGCTCCTGCAGCGGGGCAAAGGGGCCGAGGCGGGGGCCGGATTCGGTTCCGGCGCATCGGGCACGGTGTTCGGTGCGCGCGGTACCAGCACCTTGTTTTCAAAATTGACTGCGGTGTTTGCGGCGATGTTCTTTGCCACCAGTTTGACGCTGGCTTACTTAGGCGCGCGCCCGACCGCCGAACCGACCAGTGTGTTGGAGCGCGCAGCTCAAGCGGCCGCCGCCACGCAGCCGGCGGCGCCCGCGACTCCGTTGAAAAAGTGATAGAAGCCGACGTGGCGAAATTGGTAGACGCGCTAGTTTGAGGGGCTAGTGGGGCAACCTGTGCCGGTTCGACTCCGGCCGTCGGCACCATCACTTTTATGTTCGTGTTGCAATCCTTCACGCAATGCAACACGCTCGCGCCTGATACAATTATGGTCAATTGACCTGGTCGGACGCTGATGATGCTGCGACAGTATTTGCCGATTTTGATTTTTATGGGTTTAGCCAGTGTCCTGGGGCTCGCGTTATTCACCATCGGCTGGATCTTGGGTCCGCGCCGCCCGGACGCGGAGAAGCTCTCCCCCTACGAGTGCGGCTTCGAGGCGTTCGAGGATTCGCGGATGCGCTTCGACGTTCGCTACTATCTGGTCGCCATCATCTTCATCGTGTTCGATCTCGAGATCGCGTTCTTTTTCCCGTGGGCCGTATCGCTGAAGCTGACCGGTGCCTTCGGCCTGCTGGCCATGCTGATCTTCGCATTGGTCCTGGTCGTCGCCCTGGTGTACGACTACAAGAAAGGGGCGCTTGAATGGGATTAGAAGCCGTGTCCGCCGACACCAGCACCGTGCGCGGCTTCGAAGTGACCACCGTCGACAACCTGATCAATTGGGCTCGAACGGGCTCGCTGTGGCCGATGACCTTTGGGCTGGCTTGCTGTGCCNNAACAAAATGGCGCCGGCCCTGCGCAAGGTGTACGACCAAATGGCGGAGCCGCGTTGGGTGATTTCCATGGGCTCGTGCGCCAATGGCGGCGGCTACTATCATTACTCGTATGCCGTCGTGCGCGGCTGCGATCGTATCGTGCCCGTCGATGTGTACGTTCCAGGTTGCCCACCCACCGCTGAAGCGCTGCTCTACGGCATCATTCAGCTACAGAACAAAATCAAGCGTAACAAGGCGATCATCCGATGAGCGCGGTAGTGCCGACCCGGCTCGAGAGCCTTGCGAGTGCCGTCGCACTGGCGTTGCCCGGTCAATTGCAGATGGTCGCCAACCGGCTAAGCGAATTGACCTACGAAGTTGCCGCGGAGGGGTTGCTGCAAGCGGCGGCGGTGCTGCGCGATTCTCCCGATCTGAAATTCGAAATGTGCATGGACGTGTGCGGGGTGGATTACCTGGAGCACGGCCGCGCCGAATGGAAGACCGAAGACGCCACGTCCTCGGGGTTCAGCCGCGGAGTCTCCCTAGTAGGGGAGGCGCTTGGCGCCGTCGCCCCCGGGCGGCGCTTTGCCGTGGTGTATCACCTGCTTTCGGTATCGCTCAATCAACGTTTGCGCCTGCGCGTGTTTTGCGCCGACGACGCCGAGCCCATGGTGGATTCGGTGGCCGGTATCTGGGCCGGGGTCGATTGGTTCGAGCGCGAGACCTTCGACCTGTTCGGCATCTTGTTCAAGGGCCACCCGGACCTGCGCCGCCTGCTGACCGATTACGGTTTCATCGGGCATCCGTTTCGCAAGGATTTNNTACCAACCCGTGAGCATCGATCCGCGCGTGCTCGTGCCGAAAGTGATCCGTCACGACAATCGCTACGATCCCGCATTGACCAACGCTCCGGTGGCTGCGAGCGGGAAGCCCAGTGGCTGAGATTCGCAACTACACCATGAACTTCGGACCCCAGCACCCGGCGGCGCACGGCGTGCTGCGTCTGGTGTTGGAAATGGACGGTGAAGTGATTCAGAAGGCCGACCCGCATATCGGGCTGTTGCATCGCGGGACGGAGAAGCTCGCCGAAAGCAAGCCCTTCAACCAGTCGATCGGCTACATGGATCGGCTGGATTACGTGTCGATGATGTGCAACGAGCACGCCTATGTCATGGCAATTGAAAAGCTGCTGGGAATAGAGCCGCCGCTGCGCGCGCAATACATCCGCGTGATGTTCGATGAGATCACGCGAATCCTGAATCATCTGATGTGGTTGGGGGCGCATGGCCTCGACATCGGCGCCATGACGGTATTCCTGTACTGTTTCCGCGAGCGCGAAGATCTGATGGACTGTTACGAGGCCGTGTCCGGCACTCGCATGCACGCAACGTATTATCGGCCGGGCGGCGTGTACCGGGATTTACCGGACTCGATGCCCAAGTACCAGCATTCCGAGTGGCGCAGTAAGAAGGACGTGGATCGCCTCAACGAGCGGCGCTCCGGCGGCTTATTGGAATTCATCACGGACTTTACCAAACGCTTTCCGGCTTGTATCGACGAATACGAAACTCTGCTCACCGACAACCGCATCTGGAAGCAGCGCACCGTGAACATCGGAGTGGTGGACCCCAAGCGCGCGCTGCAGCTGGGATTTTCGGGTCCCATGCTGCGCGGTTCCGGTATCGAGTGGGACTTGCGCAAGAAGCAGCCCTATGACGTGTACGATCGCATGGATTTCGACATTCCCGTGGGAGTCAACGGCGATTGTTACGATCGTTACTTGGTGCGCATCGAGGAATTGCGTCAGTCGACGCGCATCGTCGAACAATGCGTCGCCTGGCTGAAGGCCAATCCGGGCTCCGTCATGATCGATGACCGCAAAGTGCGGCCGCCGCGACGCGAAGAAATGAAAGGCGACATGGAATCGTTGATCCATCATTTCAAACTCATGACGGAAGGCTACTGCGTGCCGGAAGGCGAGGTGTACGCCGCCGTCGAGGCGCCAAAGGGCGAGCTCGGAGTGTACTTGGTGTCCGATGGCGCCAACAAACCCTATCGCTTGAAGGTGCGCGCGCCGGGCTTTGCGCATCTCGCGTCGCTCGATGAAATGGTACGAGGGCATATGCTGGCCGACGTAGTGGCGGTCATCGGAACTCAAGACATCGTTTTCGGCGAGATCGATCGATGAGCGTGCAGCTACCTAAGCATGTGCGCGAAGAAATCGATCGTTGGGTGGCGAAGTTTCCGCCCGACCGCAAGCGTTCCGCGGTGATTTCCGCGTTGCACGCCGCGCAACATGAGAACAAAGGGTTCTTGACGCCCGACCTCATGGATGCGGTGGCCGCCTATTTAGGGCTGGCACCCATCCAGGTGTACGAGGTGGCGACGTTCTATTCCATGTTCGAAACAAAGCCCGTGGGCCGCCACCACGTGTCGGTGTGCACCAATATTTCCTGCATGCTGCGCGGCTCGCAAGAAGTGGTCGACATGATAGAAAAGAAGTTGGGGATCAAGACGGGTGAGAGCACGCCGGACGGGCGCATTTATTTGAAGCGTGAAGAGGAATGCCTGGCGGCGTGCACCGGCGCGCCCATGATGATGGTCGACCACGTCTATCATGAGCACTTGACGCCCGAGAGCATCGATAAAACTCTGGATGAATTGACATGAGCGGAGCTTAAGCGGATGGCGTACGAGCAGAACCTGGTGTTGTTCGAAGCGCTTCAATACGAGCGCCCGTGGACGCTGCAAGGCTACCGCCAATTCGGCGGCTATCAGGCATGGGAAAAGATCCTGCGCGAACAAACGCCGCGCGAGAAAATTATCGAGGAAGTCAAAGCCTCAGGGCTGCGCGGCCGAGGCGGCGCGGCATTTCCCATGGGCGTGAAATGGAGCTTCATGCCGCGCACGTCGCCGGTTCAGAAGTACGCCGTGTGCAATTCGGACGAATCCGAACCTGGCACCTGTCATGATCGCGATATCCTGCGCTACAACCCGCATTCAGTCATCGAGGGCATGGCCATCGGCGGCTATGCGATGACGGCGACCGTCGGCTACAACTATATTCGCGGTGAATTCCTGGGCGAACCCATCCCGCGTTTCGAAGCCGCCTTGGCTGAAGCTTATGCGGCGGGACTACTGGGAAAGAATATTCTCGGCACCGGGGTGGATTTCGATCTGCACATGTTCATCGGTGCGGGCGCCTATATTTGCGGTGAAGAAACGGCGCTGCTCGAATCGCTCGAGGGCAAACCCGGCAAGCCGCGATTCAAGCCGCCGTTCCCGGCAAACTTTGGTTTGTTCGGCAAACCAACCACCATCAACAACACCCAGAGCTTTGCGTCCGTACCGACCATCATGCGCAAAGGGGCTGTTTGGTTTGCGGGTTTAGGACCGGTGAATTCGGGCGGCACGGTGATTTTCTCCGTTTCGGGGCATGTCGAGAAGCCCGGCAATTTTGAATTGCCCATGGGTGTTCCCTTCAAGGACCTGATGGAGCTGGCCGGCGGTGTGTGGAAGGGGCGCAAGCTGAAGGCGGTGATTCCCGGTGGCTCGTCCGTTCCGGTGGTGCCGGGAGATGTGATGTGGGCGACCAACATGGATTACGACTCCGTGAAAAAAGCCGGCTCTTCGATCGGCACCGGCGCCGTCATCGTCATGGATGAAACCACTTGCATGGTGCGCGCGCTGGAGCGCCTGGCGCGCTTTTATATGTCGGAGTCCTGCGGTCAATGCACACCCTGCCGCGAGGGCACGGGATGGCTCGACCGCATGCTGAAGCGAATCATTGGCGGCCAAGGGAGAAGCGAGGATCTCGGCCTGTTGCTGGATGTGGCCAATCGCATCGAGGGCCACACCATCTGCGCGCTGGGCGATGCAGCCGCGTGGCCGGTACAGAGTTTCTTGAAGCACTTTCGGCATGAGTTTCAATACATGATCGAGCACAAAGGCCGCTCCATCGTCGACGGGGCGGCGGGCGCTGCCGCGGCGGCCGATGCGGCGGCCGTGGCGGCATAAGGCAGACGATGAGCGACGACACGGTCAATATCGAAGTCAATGGTGTGCCGCTGAAGGCCCGCAAGGGTCAGATGATCATGCAGGCCACGGATCCGGCCAATATCTATATTCCCCGCTTTTGTTATCACGACAAGCTGAGCGTCGCCGCCAATTGCCGCATGTGCCTGGTCGAGGTGGAGAAGGCACCGAAGCCGATGCCGGCATGTGCCACCCCGGTGACGGAAGGCATGAAGGTGTTCACCAAGTCGCCGAAAGCCGTTGCCGCGCAGAGGGCGACGATGGAATTTCTGCTGATAAATCATCCCCTCGATTGCCCGATTTGCGATCAAGGCGGCGAGTGTGAACTGCAGGATTTGGCCTTGGGCTACGGGCGCGACATTTCCCGTTTTCACGAACGCAAACGAGTAGTCAAGGACAAGAATCTAGGGCCGCTTATATCGACCGACATGACGCGCTGCATTCACTGCACGCGCTGCATTCGATTCGGTCAAGAAATTCAGGGCTATCCGCAAATGGGCACCGTCGGCCGCGGCGAGCACATGGAGGTGGGCACGTATATCGAACAAAGCGTCGACCACGAGCTCTCGGCCAATATCATCGATCTGTGTCCGGTCGGCGCACTCAACAACAAACCCTTTCGCTATCACGCCCGCGCGTGGGAGATGACCCAACAGGCGCTGGTATCGCCGCATGACGCTTTCGGCACCAATCTGTATGCGCATGTGCTGCGCGGCAAGGTGATGCGCATGGTGCCGCGCGAAAACGAAGAGATCAACGAAACCTGGATAGCCGATCGTGATCGCTTCGGCTTTGAAGGCATGTACTCGGCGGATCGCGTGACGCAGCCCATGGTGCGCATCGACGGCGCGCTCCAAGCCGTCGACTGGGAAGTGGCGCTCAACGAAGCAGCGCAAGGCTTGCAGAAAGTGACCGCTGCGCAGGGCGGCGCCGCCGCGGGATTCTTAGGCTCACCGATGGCGACCATCGAAGAACTGTACTTACTCGCGCAAATTGCGCGGGGCTTAAGCAGCCCCAACATCGATCATCGCTTGCGCCAGCTGGATTTTCGCGCCCAGGAAAACGACGCGGCTTTCCCCAATCTCGGACTCAAGATCGCCGATATTGAACGCCTCGACGGCGTGCTCGTGATCGGCTCGAACCTGCGGCATGAAATGCCTCTGTTGGCGCATCGCATCCGCAAGGCCGCGGTGAAGAACGCCGGCGCCAAGGTCGCCTTCCTCAATCCGCGCCGCTTCGACTATATGTTTCCCATTGCGGCCTACGCCTTGGCCGAAACCGACTTGGTCGGCGAACTCAACGCGGTGGTGCGTGCGGCGGCGACCGCCGTCAATAAGCCGATGCCGGCGGGTGTCGTGGCCGCGGAGGTCAACGATTCTCACCGGGCGGTGGTCAGTGCGCTGATGAACGGCACACGCCGTGCCGTCATCCTCGGGACTTTGGCGCAGAGACACCCAGCCTACTCCGAGCTCAAAGCACTGGCGTCGATGCTGGCGGAGTTGTGCGCTGCCAGTGTTGGCTGCATTACCGAGGGGGCCAATGCAGCGGGGGCGTACCTGGCGGGCGCGGTGCCGCATCGCGAGCCCGGCGGCGCGCCGGCCGCCGCAGTGGGTCTGTCGGCGCGTGCCATGTTGGAGTCCGCTCTTCCGGCCTATGTATTGTTCGGCGGTATCGATCCTGCGTCCGACTTTGCGGTCGACTCGCGCGCGTTGGGAACGGCTGAGTTAGTGGTCGCAGTCACCACGCACCTGCCTGAGAGCCTGCGCTCGTCGGTGCATGTGGTACTGCCCATCGGAACCTTCGCGGAAACGTCGGGCACCTTCGTCAATGCCGAGGGACGCTGGCAAAGCTGGGCGGGCGCCGCGAAACTTCCGGGCGAGAGCCGGCCGGGCTGGAAGGTGTTGCGAGTGCTCGCGAACTTACTGAATTTGCACGGCGTCGATTACGTGAGTTCCGACGAAATTCGCGAGGCGTTGAAGGCCCTCTGCGGAACCCGCGTCGAGGCGTCGAGCAGCGGCGTGGGCGCCGTCGGCCGCGCGACGGCCATGCCCGGCGGACAGACGCCGGTGGGTTCATGGGTCGATATTCCACCCTATCAGTGCGATGCGCTGGTGCGCGGGTCCGACGCTCTGTCGAAAACCAAGGACGGGCGTATGGCCCGCACCGTGATTTGAATGTGGGAGTGGAGTCCCATTCGCGATTGGCTGTCCGGCGTCATCACGCCGTACTGGACCTATCCCTTGCTGACGCTGGTGCAGGCCTTGATGGTCATGGTGTGCATTATTCTGACCATGGCTTTTTACACGCTGGCGGAACGCAAGATCATCGGCTGGATTCAAGCGCGCCGCGGTCCCAATCGCGTCAATCTGTTCTGGATCCCCGGACTGGGCCAGCCGTTCGCGGATGTGATCAAGTTGATGTTCAAGGAGATCGTGATCCCGGCCGACGCGAATGGGTTCTTGTTTCGCTTGGCGCCGTTCTTGTCGCTGATACCGTCGCTCGCAATGTGGGCGGTAATTCCCTTGTCGCCGGAACATGCCTTCGCCAATATCGATGCCGGACTTCTCTATATCTTGGCGCTTACCTCCATGGGCGTGTACGGCATCATCCTCGCCGGTTGGGCCGCGAACTCCAAGTACGCCTTCTTGGGCGCGATGCGTTCGGCCGCGCAGATCGTCGCCTATGAAATTGCCATGGGGTTTGCCATGGTCGGTGTGTTGATGGCGGCAGGCAGCCTCAATATCGGCGAGATCATTCACGCACAGCACGGATTGTTCGGCTGGAACTGGACCTGGTTGTTCCCGCTGCTGGTGGTGTACTTCATCTCGGGCGTCGCCGAGACCAACCGTGCGCCTTTCGACGTCGCCGAGGGTGAATCGGAAATCGTCGCCGGCTTCCACGTGGACTATTCGGGCATGGCGTTCGCGCTGTTCTTCATTGCCGAATACGTCAACATGATTCTTATCTCGGCGCTGACCGTCATTTTCTTTTTCGGCGGCTGGTTGTCGCCGTTCGACGGCTGGCTGCCGGACGACTCGTGGTTGGCCGCGCCCAGTTTCTTTTGGTTCGGCTTGAAAACGCTGTTCCCGATGTTCAGTTTTCTCTGGTTGCGCGCGACGTTTCCGCGTTATCGCTACGATCAGATCATGCGCTTGGGCTGGAAGTCTTTGATTCCGGTCACCCTGGTGTGGTTGTTGGTCGAAGGCTTCATGGTTTATTTCCATGTCGGTCCGTGGAAGGGGCATCTCTGATGCAGGGCATTCGCAATTTCTTCAAGACCTTTTTGCTCTGGGAGCTGTTGCAGGGCCTATGGGTCACCTTGAAAGGGCTGTTTGCGCCCAAGGTGACGATAAACTATCCGGAAGAGAAGACTCCGCAGAGCAATCGCTTTCGCGGCCTTCACGCTCTGCGGCGCTACCCCAACGGCGAAGAGCGCTGCATCGCCTGTAAACTATGCGAAGCGGTGTGTCCGGCGCTCGCCATCACCATCGAGTCGGACGTGGGCGCCGACGGTACGCGCCGCACCACGCGCTACGACATCGATCTCTTCAAGTGTATCTTCTGTGGCTTTTGCGAGGAGGCATGCCCGGTCGATGCCATCGTGGAAACACGACTGCATGAGTACCACATGGAGAATCGCGGCGAGAACATCATGAGCAAGGATAAATTGCTCGGCATCGGCGAACGCTACGAAGCCATGATAGCGGCCGATCGCGCCGCCGACGCCCGGTATCGCTGATGTTTCCGACCATTCTTTTTTTCATATTCGCCGCTATCCTGGTCTCGGCCGCGCTCGGCGTCATCCTGGCCCGAAACCCGGTGTACTCGGCGTTGCTCTTAGTGCTGTGCTTCTTCAACAGCGCCGTCATCTGGCTGCTGCTGGACGCGGAGTTCTTAGGGATCGTGCTGGTGCTGGTATACGTCGGCGCCGTGATGGTGCTATTCCTGTTCGTGGTCATGATGCTCGATGTGAACATCGCGGAACTGCGCAAGGGGTTGGCGAACTACTGGCCCCTGGCGGTCGCGGTCGCAGGCTTCGTGGTCTTCGCCATGATCAACATCATCGTAGTGAAGCACCTCGGCGGCATGAACATGAGAACGGCGCCCGCGCTGGCCGCCAATTATTCGAATACGCGAGATCTGGGCACGGCCTTGTTCACGCGCTATGCCTATCCTGCGCAGATCGCCGCGGTCATTCTGCTGGTGGCGAGCGTCGCCGCCATCGTATTGACGCTGCGGCGGCGCACGGGCG
>PMMB01000241.1:11316-12580 GCA_003165495.1 Gammaproteobacteria bacterium
TCGCCGGCGTGTTCTTGAACCGCGGGAACATCATCGTGCTGCTGATGTGCATCGAGCTCATGCTGCTCGCCGTCAATTTCAATTTCGTCGCGTTCTCGCGTTATCTGGGCGATATCGGCGGCCAGATTTTCGTGTTCTTCATATTGACCGTCGCGGCGGCTGAAGCGGCCATCGGCCTTGCGATTCTGGTGGTGGTGTTTCGCGAACGCCGCAGCATCGAAGTCGAAGATCTCGACACGCTGCAAGGCTGAAGGGAAGAGCGAACCATGCAGCCGATTTATCTCACGATTGCGTTGGCGCCGCTGGCGGCGGCCATCATCGCCGGGCTGTTCGGAAAGATCATCGGCAAAGCCGGTGCGCACAGCATCACCATATTGGGCGTGGGGATTTCGTGCGTTCTGTCGTTCTATGTGCTCTATCAGATGTTGTTCAACGGGCTGCCGCCGTTCAACGGCGCGGTCTATACCTGGCTGGTCAGCGATGACGTGACCATGGACGTCGGATTCCTGATCGACCGTCTGTCCGCCATGATGATGGTGGTGGTGACCTTCGTGTCGCTGATGGTGCACGTCTACACCATCGGTTACATGGACGAAGATCCGGGCTATCAGCGCTTCTTCAGCTACATTTCGCTGTTCACGTTCTCGATGTTGATGCTGGTGATGTCGAACAATTTCGTGCAGTTGTTTTTCGGCTGGGAAGCCGTGGGCGTTGTGTCGTACTTGCTGATCGGATTCTGGTACACGCGGCCGACCGCCATCTTCGCCAGTTTGAAGGCATTCTTGGTCAATCGAGTCGGCGATTTCGGCTTCGTGCTCGGCATCGCCGCCGTGCTGCGCTACACGGGGTCGCTTGATTACGCGACGGTGTTTGCGCACGCCGACCAAATCGCGGCGGCGCAGATTCACATCGGGAGCACCATCGTCTGGCCGGCAATCACCTTTACGTGCATTTGCTTGTTCATCGGCGCCATGGGCAAGTCCGCGCAAGTGCCCCTGCACGTATGGCTGCCCGATTCCATGGAAGGTCCGACGCCGATCTCGGCGTTGATCCACGCCGCGACCATGGTGACGGCGGGCATCTTCATGGTCGCGCGCATGTCGCCGCTGTTCGAGCTGTCGGAGACGGCGTTGTCGACGGTGTTGATCATCGGGTCGACTACGGCATTCTTCATGGGGCTGCTCGGTATCGTGAGCAACGACATCAAGCGAGTGGTGGCCTATTCGACCCTGTCCCAGCTGGGCTATATGACGGTGGCGCTCGG
>PMMB01000131.1 GCA_003165495.1 Gammaproteobacteria bacterium
CTTCAAACCGACGCCGCGCAAGGTGACGTTGGCATCGGTGCCGGTATCGATTTTCGGTACGTTCACCACGGTCACCAGCTCGCTCGACAGCAGAGCCTTGCCTTCGGCGTCCTGGGCGAGGCCTGGCGCATTGCTGATGGTGGCGATATCGGTGCGGGTCAGATTGCTGTTGAGTTCGGCGTCGGAGCCGCCGCGCAGGATGATCACCCGATCGGGCCGGCCGGTATCCGCCAGGGTGTGCCGGAATCCGGCGCCCATCGCCAGCACCGAGACCAACACCGCAACCACGCCCGCGATGCCGATGACGATGACGCTGGAGGCGCCGCTGCGCTGTGGCAGGGTCTGCAGACTCATCAAGATGACGGCGACTAATTGCTTGAACATTTGCGGCTCCCGGATTTTTGCAGCGCTCAGCGCTTGTCCGCCAAGGCATCGACGATATTCAGCCGCATCGCGCGCAGCGCGGGCGGCAGACCGACGATTAGTGCCAACAACACGGCCGCACCGAGCCCGGGGATCAGTGCCTTGGGTGACAACTCCACGCCCTGCAAACCTAGCTTGATGATGGGCAGCGCGGCGTAGCTCAAGGCAAGCCCGATGATTGCGGCGATCACGCACAGCAGTAGGGATTCGGCAAGAACCAAGCCGAGCACCTTGCCGTCGCCGAAGCCGAGGGTCTTCAGTACCGCAAGCTCAGGGATGCGCTCGCGCACCGATTGCATCATCGTGTTGCCGGTCAGGAACAGCAGGGTGAAAAACACCGCGCCGAGGATGGCGCGCAGGATGAAGCCGATGTCGCCGAACTGCTTGATGAACGCCATCGTGAAGTCATTGGCCGGCTGCGTCTTGGTCTCGTTGGGAGAGTTCGCGAACAATGCGTCGATCCGATTGGAGATCGCCGAGGACTTCGCCGGGTCGTCGACCCTCTCCTCGAACCAGCCCACATCGCCCTTGCCGAAGCTGCGCCCCTCGTCGAACAGCTCGTAGTGGAACAACAGGGTCGAAGCCTGCGCGCTGGCTTGGGTTGGATCCTTGACCGTAATGCTGCCGACGATGTCGAAAGTCCAGTCCAATGAGCCGTCCTTCTTCTGTGTCCAGATGGTCGAATGCAGCGGCACTTTGTCGCCGACTTTCCAGCCGAATTTCTTCATGAGCGCCGCATTGACCAGCGCGCCGGTGCGCGTGTTTCGGTACGCCTGCATATGCTGGTCGCTGACGATAAATTCGTCCTTGTGCAAATTGAAATAGCTGTCGGTGTCGACGGGGAGCGCGAAGACGAAGTTCTTCGACTCCTGGTAATAAGCGCCAAACCAGCTGATCCAGGTGACTTCGGCAACGCCCGGCACCGAGCGGATCTGCTGCGCGTCGGAAAACGGCAGTGACAGGGTGATCGAATACTTGTTGGTCGTGACCAGCTTGTCGGCGCCCGTTATGCCGCCACTCGGATGCGCGAAGGCGTAGTCGACCGTTTCCAACATGCCGAACAGCAAAAAGGCGACGATGATCGACAGCAGCGTGAATATCGTGCGCGTCTTCTTGCGCCAGAGGGTGGCCCAAATGAGCGGGAAGTACTTCATAGGTGCGTGGCCTCGAGGTTAAGCCAACGTTCCGGCTTCCAGCAGCGCTCCCTTGTCCATGTGCAGCTGGCGGCTGGCGAATTCGGCGGCCTTGGGGTCGTGGGTGACGACGATGATGCTCTTGCCATGTTCGCGATTCAGTATCTGCAAGAGATGCAGCACCTCATCGGCGGATTTGCGGTCGAGGTCGCCGGTGGGTTCGTCGCAGACCAAAAGCGTCGGATCGGCGACCAATGCGCGGGCGATGGCGACGCGTTGCGCCTGACCGCCCGATAACTCGTTGGGTTTATGCTTGGCGCGATCGGCGATGCCCACCAGGGTCAGCGCCGCCAGGACATTCGCCTTGCGTTTCGCGGCGGACAGGTTGGTCAGCAGCAGCGGCAACTCCACATTGCGCTGAGCGGTGAGCATTGGCATCAAGTTGTAGAACTGGAATACGAAGCCGACATGAGTGGCGCGCCAGCGCGCCAGGGCCCCGCTTCCGAGCTGGTCGAGCCGCTGTCCGGCGACGGTGATTTCGCCGGAGGACGGCGTGTCCAGGCCGCCGATCAGATTCAAGAGCGTGGTCTTGCCGGAACCGCTCGGTCCCATCAGCGCGACGAACTCACCCTTTGGAATATCCAGTGTCAGCCCCTGCAGGACCTCCACGCTTTGTTTGCCGCGGATATAGCGCTTGTCGACGTTGCGCAGGCTTACGATGGCTTCACTCATGGTCTTGGCTCCGTAGCGGCCGCGGTGGGATGCGGCGGTTTATTGTTCGACGCGAATCTTGGCGCCGTCCTTAAGCTGCGTGAAATCGCCGACCGCAACGCGCTCGCCCGCGGTGAGGCCGGACAAAATGGTGATGGTATCGCCGCTGCCGGCTCCGAGGCGAACCTGGCGCCGCTCGACGGTGTCGCCACGCACGACGAAGACCGCGCCGGTGGTGCCGGATCCCTGCACCGCATTGCCGGGCAGCGTCACGCCCGCCGCCGGCTTGGTCCCCGGTTCCTGCGCCGCGTCGGCCAGAAATGACACGCGCACGCCCATCTCGGGCAGGATACGCGCGTCCTTTTGATCGAGCGCGATCCGCACGGTTACGGTGCCCTTGCTGCGGTCGGCGGTTGGAATCACGGCGATGACATGCGCGGGAATCTGCCAATCGGGATAGGCGTTGAGTTTGGCCGTCGCCTGTTGATCAGGGCGAACCCGATTGATGAAATTCTCGTTCACGTCGACTTGGATTTCCAGCGAATCCATGTCCACGATGGTGCCGATGCCGGTCCGAGTGAAGCCGCCGCCGGCGGAGACGGGTGAAACCATTTCACCCGGCTGAGCGGCTTTGACCGTGACGATGCCGGCAAACGGCGCGCGCACGATGGTATCGTCCAGATTGCGCTGCGCGACGCTCATGGCGCGCGCGACTACATCGACATTGCTGCGCTGGGTGGCGAGTTGCGCCCGCAGGGCATCCACGGTGGTCTGTGCATTGTCCACGGCCGCCTGACTGACGAAGTGCCCCTGGATCAAACTTTTCTGGCGGTCATAGTCGCGCTGCGCATTGGTGAGATTGACCTGCGTTTCGGCGAGACCGGCCTTCGCATAGTCGAGTTGGGCGCTCGCCTGATTCAACGCCGCGCGAATATTGGTGTCATCGAGCTTGGCAATGATCTGACCGGCTTTGACATGGTCGCCTTCCTCGATATCGAGTTCCACCATCTTGGCGGTGATCTTGGACGCCACCGTGGCCTGGCGGCGCGGTACGACGTATCCCGAGGCATCCAGAATGGAGCCCGCGGCGGCAGCCCCCTCGCCGGCAATCGCCTGCGCCACGGCGACATGCACGGGCACGGCGCTGGGACGCGACAACCACCACCCTGCGAGGGCCGCGACAACCAGAATCATCGCGGCAACGCCCAGCCAAATCCTGCCCTTGCCGGGAGACGCCGGCGCGTCTCCACGATCGATGCGCAGCTGATTGAGCAGAGCGGATTTATCGTCCATTTTTGGTTGCCGCGTCGTGCCGCTTGGTATCCCTAGGAGGTAAGTATGTAATCATAAAAGACGGGTATGACGCCAATGGTCACGCGAATGGCGGCGCCCGAACTTAAGGTTGAAAGATTTCCTCGATGCTGTGTTTGAAGAGTTTCGCGATGGCGAAGGCGAGCGGGAGGCTCGGGTCATATCGGCCTGTCTCGATTGCGTTTATCGTTTGACGCGACACGCGTAGATGCTTCGCGAGGTCACCTTGCGTCCAGCCACGCTCCGCGCGCAAGTTCGGGACAGAATTCTTCATTTGCCGGTTGCGAGAAGTCTGACCATCTGCGCCACAAATACCACCCACACGATGTTGGAGATCCATGCAGTGCTGAGATGGGGCAGTCCGAGGAGTTCAAGGAAAAAATAGATCAACGCAAAAGCAGCCACCACCATCGCCGCAAGCGCCGCGGCTCGTAACATGCGTAGCCGGATGAATTCGTCGCATCGTCCGTACGCACGAACCGTCAGTCCAATCAAAGCAAGTCCCGGCAAGATCGGCGCCAAAATGACGGCTGTTCTCAAGGGGCTTGCACCCATCGAAGTGAGCGCCCGGGTTGCGGCCGCGAGCAAGGCCATATAGACCGCCATGGTCAACCCGAACGTACGTATCCAAATGATCAATGCTTGTCGAGTTTCGACTTGCATGGCGTCTCCTGCGAATTCGGTATGTAAAGGACGCTTTACTATCGCCTTCGGTCCGCGGCTTGTCAAGTATCCTTTACAGGTCGCGGCGCGCGGTGTTAGAGTGCACGGCCGGTTTCGAGGTGACCCATGGCGCTCGGCGCCACGATCTACGTGTTCAAAATCGATCTTGCCGACTCGGACCGCGGCGTCTATCAGCCGTTGGAGCTGCGTGTGGCGCGTCATCCGTCGGAAACCGAAGATCATTTGCTCACACGCGTGCTGGCGTACTGCCTCGAATACACCGAAGGCATCGCATTCTCGAACGGTTTGTTCGAATCGGATCAGCCGACGATTGCGGTACGCGATCTGACCGGCGCGCTCTGCGTGTGGATCGACGTCGGCGCTCCGGAGGCGGCGCGGCTGCACCGGGCGGCCAAGCTCGCGCCACGCGTGGCCATATACACGAACAAGGACGCAGTGCAGCTCGCCGCGCGGCTGGGGGCGGAACGCATTCATCGCGTCGCGGCGATGGAACTGTATGCGGTGGATCGCGACTGGCTGGCGCGCCTCGCGGCGCGCCTCACTCGGCGAATGGAATTCACGCTGACGGTGGCCGAGCGGCACCTCTATGTGTCGCTTGGCGAGGAAACTTTGGCCGGCATCATCGAACGAGTAGAAATCGGCGGCACCGCAGGCAGTTGATGCGCGCTCAACGGTGATCGAGTTCGGCGAGAAAGTCTCGCGGGCGCAAGAAGTCCTCGTACAGCCGCGCTTCGGGGGATCCCGGTTCGGGATGCCAATCGTAGTCCCAGCGGGCCAGCGGCGGCATCGACATCAGAATCGACTCGGTGCGGCCGCGGGATTGCAGGCCGAACAAGGTTCCACGGTCGTAAACCAGATTGAATTCCACGTAGCGGCCGCGCCGATACAGCTGAAACCGGCGCTCGCGCTCACCGAAGGAGTGGTCCTTACGGCGTTCGACGATGGGCATGTAGGCGGGTAGAAAGTGATCGCCCACGCTGCGTAAGAAGCCGAACGACCGTTCGAATCCGCCTTGGTTGAGATCGTCGAAGAACAGGCCGCCGACCCCGCGAGTTTCATTCCGATGCGGCAGGAAAAAATAACGGTCGCACCACTCCTTGTATCTCTCGTAAGTTTCCGCGCCGAACGGTTGGCAGGCGTCGCGTGCGGTGCGGTGCCAGTGCAGGACATCCTCGTCATACGGATAATACGGCGTGAGATCGAAGCCGCCGCCAAACCACCAATGGGCGGGCCCGACGCTCGGGGAGGCCACCAGGAACCGGACATTGCAGTGGGTCGTCGGCGCATACGGATTTCGCGGATGAAACACCAGGGACAGACCCATCGCCTCGAACGGCGCGCCGGCGATTTCCGGACGCAGGTTCGAGGCGGACGACGGCATCATTGCGCCGAACACGTGCGAGAACGACACGCCCGCCCGCTCGAATACCGTGCCGTCGCTCAAAATGCGGCTCTCGCCGCCGCCGCCTTCCGGTCTCGCCCAAGGATCGCGCCGGAATCTTGCGGCGTCGATCGCTTCCACGGCCGCGGTGATGCGGTCATGCAAGTCGTTCAAGTAGCGCTTGACCGCGGATGCGTCCATTGAAGGTTAAGACTTCTTTTTTGCGGAGCTCTTTTTGGCTTTGGCTACAGCCTGGGGAGCCGCGGTGGGCTTCGCCGGCGCGCGCTTGTTCGCCGGCGCTTTCGCGCTCTTCGCAGCCAGCCGGGTCGGTGTCGCCGGCGCAACCGCGCGGCCTTTGGCGGCTCGTGTCTTGCGAGCGCCTGTGGCAGTCAGCCCATTGGTCGCGGCCTTCGCCGTTGGTCCTTTGGACGCGCCATTGGTCGATTTACTATTTTTGCGGCCCCACTTGCCGAAAGCACGCACCGGCGCAGCCGCCAGCAGAGTCCGGCACTCCTCCAAAGTCAGGCTCTTGGGCTCCTTGTCTTTGGGAATCTTCGCGTTGCGCGATTTGTCAGTGATGTAGGGACCGTAACGGCCATTCAGCACTTGAATGCCGGCGTCGGAAAAATCCAGGATCAGCCGATTGGCATCCGCAATTTCCTTTTCCCGAATGACTTCCAGTGCGCGATCGGGCGTGATTTCGTACGGGTCGTCGATTTTGAGCGATACATACTTGGCCCCATATTTCACATAGGGACCAAAACGGCCGACATTGGTCGTGATCTCCGCACCGTCGGGGGTGGTTCCGAGCTTGCGCGGCAGTTTGAACAGCTCAATCGCTTCGGCGTGCGTGATGGCGTCCATCTTTTGACCGGGCCTAAGGCCCGCAAAGCGCGGCTTGTCCGCATCGTCCTTGGTACCGATTTGCACGAAGGGCCCGAATCGCCCCATGCGCACGCTCATCGGTTTGCCGCTCACCGGGTCTTTCCCCAAGTCCCTGGCTTGGGAGACTTCCTCGCGGCTGACCGAGCTTTCCGTATGGTTCACGAGATCGATGAACGGCTTCCAGAACTTCTCCAGCAACGGGACCCATTCCTGCTCGCCGTTCGCCACGGCATCGAGCGAATCCTCCATCTTCGCGGTGAAGTCGTAGTCCACATAGGTCGTGAAATACTGGGTCAAGAACCGGCTGACGATTTTACCGATGTCCGTCGCCGTGAAGCGCCTACTTTCGATGTCGACGTACTGACGATCGCGCAATGTGGAAATGATGGACGCATAGGTCGACGGCCGGCCTATGCCGTATTCCTCGAGCGCCTTGACCAAGGACGCCTCGGAGAATCGCGGCGGCGGCTCGGTGAAATGCTGCGTGGGGACGATACCGGTCAATCTGACGCGATCGCCTTCCTTCATCGGCGGCAGTACATGGTCCGAGTCGTCCTGTACGACGTCGTCCATGCCTTCTTGATAAACGGAGATGTAACCGGGCTTTACCAGGGTCGAGCCGTTCGCGCGCAATACAGTTCGCTTTTCGCCGTCGGCACCCGCGAGCATGTCCACGGCGACCGTATCGAAGATCGCCGGCGCCATTTGGCAGGCCACGGTGCGCTTCCAGATCAGTGAATACAGCCGGAACTGATCGCTCTCCATTTTCTTTTCGATGTCGGCCGGCAGAACGTTGGCGGCGGTGGGGCGAATGGCCTCATGTGCTTCCTGCGCGCTCTTCGACTTGGTTTTATAAATTCGCGGCTCTTCGGCAAGCCCCGCCGCTCCGTACAGCTGCACAATCACATCGCGAATTTGGCCGATGGCCTCCTGCGCCAGGTTGAGCGAGTCGGTGCGCATATAGGTGATGAGACCTACCTGGCCCTCGCCGATGTCGACGCCTTCGTACAGCTGCTGCGCAACGCGCATGGTTTTTTGCGCACTGAAGCCCAATTTACGAGCAGCTTCTTGCTGCAAGGTCGAGGTCGTGAACGGCGGCGCGGGATTGCGCTTGCGCTGCTTGCGATCCACGTTAAGCACGGTCAGTTCGCCACGAGCCGCGCCTTGCAGCGTGCGCTCGACATCCCGAGCTTGTTGTTCCGTGGTAAAGCTGAACTGCTCGACCTTGGCGCCCTGATATTCGACGAGTTTGCCCGGAAACTTCTGCTCCGAATAGTCAAGCTCGGCATCGATGGACCAATATTCGCGCGCGACGAAAGCGGCGATTTCGTCTTCGCGCTCGCAGATCATGCGCAAGGCGGGACTCTGCACGCGGCCCGCGGACAGACCCGGGCGCACTTTCTTCCACAGCAGCGGTGAGAGATTGAACCCCACTAAAAAATCCAGCGCGCGCCGTGCTTGTTGCGCGTTCACCAGGTCGACGGACAGCTCGCGCGGGCTCGCCATCGCTTCACGGACCGCGTTCTTGGTGATTTCATAAAACACCACGCGCTGCACGTCCTTGCCCTTGAGTTCGCCCTGGGCTTTCAGGAGCTCGTACAGATGCCATGAGATGGCTTCACCCTCGCGGTCGGGGTCGGTCGCCAGGAACAGCGACTTGGCCTTCTTGAGAGCGCGCGAAATGGCGTCGACGTGTTTCTGATTGCGTTCGACGACTTGGTACTTCATGGCGAAGTGGTGCGCCGGGTCGACGGCACCTTCCTTCGGCACGAGGTCGCGAACGTGACCGTAGGAGGCAAGGACTTCGAAGTCTTTGCCAAGGTATTTCTTGATGGTCTTCGCCTTGGCCGGCGACTCCACGATAACGAGGTTGCTGCTCAAAGTCGTTTAATGCAAAGCGTCAGAGCGCTCTTCGAAGACCAGGTCTTCCATCTGCGCGTAGGCGGATTCTTGTCCAGGTTGGCTGAATAGCACCATCAAGACGACCCATTTGACTTGCTCAATGTCGATTTCGTCGGCTTCGAGCGCCATCAGCCGGTCGATGACGAGTTCGCGCTGGGTAGCGGAGAGTATTCGCACGTTTTCCAAATACATCAGGTAACCGCGCACGTCGGTATCGAGCCGCAGCAACTCCTGACTGCTGAACACCCGCACGGCGCGTGCGGTAGCTTCGGCGACTTTGCCGAGCTGTTCGCCGGACAGTCCGTCCAACCACTCCAGAGCGCGCTCGATATCGGGTTCCGCGAAACCCGCCTTTTCCAATTCGAGCTTCAAGACGCGGCGATCCGGCCGCGGCTCGTCATCGGCGCTCATGTAATTCTCGAATAGATAGATGAGTAGATCGAGAACGTTATCTTTCACCTCCGGCTCCTAACGACTCGGGAGTAGCGGCCCCCGGGGGCGGCCTGAACGTGGCCTTCGAGCTCGAGGATCAGCATCATCGAGGACACGGCTTCTGGTTTGAACCCGGTACGAACCACCAATACATCGAGGTCCGCTGGGTCAAAGCCGAGCGCATCTAACAAGATTTTGTGATCCTTGTCCATGCCCAGTTCTCGAGGGAGCGCCGCATCGTGGCCCGTGGCGGCGTGGGACTGGCCGGCAAAAAATGCCGAAAAGTTCAACTCACTCAATATGTCATGCGCTGTTTCGGTCAGTTTTGCACCCTGCCGGATCAGTTCGTGGCAGCCGCGGCTCAAGGGACTCATGATCGAGCCCGGAATCGCGAATACCTCCCGGCCCAGGGTTGCCGCCAGCCGAGCCGTAATCAGAGAGCCGCTTTTGCGGGCGGCTTCGACCACCAATGTCCCGAGGCTCAAGCCCGCAATGATCCCGTTCCGTTGCGGAAAATTCTCCCGTCGAGGGGGAGTTCCGAGCGGGAATCCGCTGACCAAAGCGCCCTGTTGCTGGATTTCTTTGGCTAAAGGAATATTGCTCTGTGGGTAGATGACATCGACCCCTGACCCGAGCACGGCGAGCGTGATTCCCTGCGCCATGAGTGCACCGCGGTGTGCCGCGCTGTCAACACCTAAGGCGAGCCCGCTGGTTATGACAAGCCCGCGTCCGGCGAGATATTCGGCGAGTTTCTGGGCTGTATCTTGGCCTTGCGCAGTGGGGTTGCGGCTGCCGACGATGGCTAGTTGCGGGTCGTTCAAGACGTCCACGCTGCCGGCGACATACAGGGCAATCGGATGACGCGGGGCTGCGCGCAACAAGGCGGGATAGCGCGGGTCCGTGAACGGCAGTACATGATGACGGGGACTTTCCAGCCAGACCCGTTCCGCAGGGGTCAATGTTGCCTTCGTGCTCGATAAGAACTCGCGCGCCGCCGCAGGCATTCCGGCGCGCGCGCGCGATGCATCGGACGCTTCGATGATGTCTTGGGCGTCCCCTACGATCTCGAGCGCTCTTGAAAGCGTGGGAACATCGAGCGCGGGGGCGCGCGTGAGCGGCACCCAAGCAGAGGATTCTTCACCCGGCAGCATCGGGCGGATTATCGAGGATGCGCCGCTCCCTCGCAGCTCAAGATCGGGGCGGGTATGTGCAGATTTGCCGGCCGCCGCAGCTCTTTTAAGGGTTCTCGACTCGATCGGCTACGCGAATGACATTCGTGGCTTCCATGATCAGGCCGTAACTCAAGTGCTCGAATGTCTTGAAGACCATGAAGGTACCGGTCCGCTCATCGGGGAGCCGCACCTTGGGGGACGCCAGTCGCGACATCCCATTCAGAAAGCCCTTGTTCGCGGTATCGTGAATGACCTCGCCCGCCTGGAACACGGCCAACACATTGCCCGGCGCGAGGCCGTCGGCGGCGCCGCGATTGATAACCACAACCGCGTACTGACCGATGATGGACACGCCGTTGGATACGGCCATGATGCGGCCATTGGTCTTGATCTTCGGCGCGCTGGGAATGAAGTCCAGCGGTACGTCGACGCCGCCGGCGAACAATTTATCTCCCGGTTCGGTTTCGCGAGCCGATTCGGTCATGATGAGGGTGGCCGGGTCGCCGTCGCGGGTGATGTGACCGGCGCCGGTGAAGATGCCGTCGTAGCCCACAATGCGATTGTCGTCCGGATCGCGCAAGGCGTCGCCGACGCGCACTACGTTGTAATGACTGCCGAGTTCAACGGGGCCGGTAAATCCGCGCGCGTACAGGGTATCGCCATCGGCCATGAGTACATGCAAGTCGCGGGTGGCCAGCACATACGGCGCATCCTTGATTTGTTCTTTCGCGAGCACCGAGGGCTTCGACATGAAGGCGGCGACGGTCGCATAGGGGATCGTGGTGACCGCGCTATCGAGCGGCTCACTGCGAACTCGCGGCTCCACTCGAGCGGCGTCGCCGCGCTGCAGCAAGATGGCCGGCCGACCGTGGATATAGACCAAACGCATGGTATCGCCCGGGTAGATCAAATGCGGATTCTGGACCTGGGGGTTAACCTGCCAGATCTCGGGCCAAAACCACGGGTCGCGCAAGAAAACCTTGGCGATCCCCCACAAGGTGTCGCCGCGTTTCAC
>PMMB01000075.1 GCA_003165495.1 Gammaproteobacteria bacterium
CAGATCCGGGAACACCCGCGAGACGATATGTCGATTCTCCAAGGCATAACCGGGCCCGGAAGGAGTCTGTGTTCTATCATCGAGCGCCCACCAGCGGCCGTCCGCGGAGCGCGAAATGTCGACGGCATGCACGTGCAGCCAATGACCGCCCGCCGGCGTAATGCCATGGCACGGCCAGAGGAAATTGGGATGTCCGAACGGCAATTCCGCCGGAACCGTACCGTCCGCCAGCAATCGCTGCGGTCCATAAATATCCGCCAGCAACGCGTCAAAGAGCTGCGCCCGCTGCGCGACGCCGAGTTCGATCTCGCGCCACTCGGCGGCGGTCAGTAAGATCGGCAGAGGATCGAGCACCCAGGGGCGATCGCGTCCCTGTGGATCGGCATAGACATTGTAGGTTACGCCGTTTTCCACGATCAGTCGGCGCGCCAATTCGACGCCGCGGCGCACGGCATCGGCGCCGTTGCTCGCCAGGGCGTCGATCAGCGGACGCCAATGCGCGCGCACGCCCCCCGAACTATCGAGTAGCTCGTCGTAGCGGCGTGTATCGCTCAAATAAGTCTCAAGGCGCGCGTCGATCATCACTCAAGCGCAAATCGAGCGTGAACGGAAATTCCGCGTCGCTCCTAGGTGGCGAAGCGGCCATCGTTCCGGGCGTATGACCCATGCGGAAAAAGCGCGCCAAACGCCGGCTCTCTGCCTCGAACGAATTGACCGGAAATCGTTCGTGACTCAAGCCGCCCGGGTGAGTGACGTGATATTGACAGCCGCCCTGGGAGCGGTTCATCCATGAATCGAACAGATCGAAAGTCAGCGGCGCGTGCACGCCGATGCTCGGGTGCAGTGCGGACGCCGGCTGCCATGCCCGGTAGCGCACCGCACCGACGAATTCGCCCACTTGTCCGGTCGGCTGCAGCGGTACTGCACGGCCGTTGCAGGTCACGAGATATCGATTCGGCGCGAGGCCGGAAACTTTGACTTGCAGGCGCTCCACCGAGGAATCCACGTAGCGCACGGCGCCGCCCGGTGAACCCTCCTCGCCCATGACATGCCATGGTTCAAGAGCCTGCCGCAGTTCGAGCTGCATCCCGCGCGTGGCGAAATCGCCGTACTTTGGAAAACGGAATTCGAAGTGCGGCGCGAACCAATCGGTCTCGAGTCCAAAACCTTCCTGCCGCATTTCCGCGATCACATCGGCAAAGTCCTGTTCCACGAAGTACGGCATCAAGAAACGGTCGTGCAATTCCGTCCCCCAGCGAACCAACGTGGCGGGCGCATACGGCTTGCGCCAGAACCGCGCCACCATCGCACGCAACAACAACTGCTGCGTGAGACTCATGCGTGCGTGCGGCGGCATCTCGAACGCGCGCATCTCGAGCAATCCCAATCGTCCCGTCGGTCCGTCCGGCGAATACAATTTATCGATGCAGAACTCGGTCCGATGCGTGTTGCCCGAGACATCGATCAGGAGATTACGCAACAGGCGGTCCACCAGCCACGGTGGAACTCTCTCGCCGGGCTTCGGGAATTGGCGGAAGGCGATTTCGAGTTCATACAGCGAGTCGTTGCGTGCTTCGTCCACGCGCGGCGCCTGCGAGGTAGGACCGATGAACAACCCTGAAAAGAGATACGACAGCGACGGATGATTGTGCCAGTAGCTGAGCAGACTGCGTAGTAAGTCGGGACGGCGTAAGAACGGCGAGTCCGCAGTGCTCGCACCGCCGAGGACGATGTGATTTCCACCGCCCGTGCCGGTGTGCCGGCCGTCCAGCATGAATTTCTCGGTCGTCAAGCGCGACTCGCGCGCAGCCTCGTACAGAAACGCGGTCCGATCCGATAACTGATCCCAATTGGCGGAGGGATGAATGTTGACTTCGATGACTCCGGGATCCGGAGTCACGCGAAAATTGCTGATGCGCGGATCGTTCGGCGGCTCATAACCTTCCAGAATGATGGGCTGCGCGAGCGCTTCTGCCGCGGCTTCGACCGCCGCCACCAATTCCACATAGTGTTCGAGCTCGCGTGCCGGCGGCATGAAAATATACAGCACACCGTTGCGCGGCTCTGCGCACATGGAGGTGCGCGCGATGCCGGCGGCGGACTCTTTCGGCAGCGGCGCTCGCTCAGCGTCGAACGCGGCCCCCGGCGCAGCCTGATTGGCAGCCGGCGCAGCCTGTTCACCCGGCGCCGGCGCAACTGCCGCATCGTGTTCGCGGAGCTGCCGGCGAATTTCTGCATGCGGCAGCAGCGCAGGAAAGCTGCGCGAAGGATCCGGCGGATGCGTGAAAGGGTAATCGCCGGCGGCCACCCAGGGCTGCGAATCCAGCGGCAATCGATAACCAATGGGCGAATCACCGGGAATCAAGTAGCAGCGTTCGCTGCGCAAGAACCACGATCCCGACTGCCATCGACCGCCGTCCGCGGTGCGTGCAATCGGTAACACATGGCCTATGGTCTCGTCCAAGCCTTGCTCGAATATCTTCGCCAGACGCGCGCGCTCCATCGGGTCCTCGACACGCGAATCGAGCGGGTCGACATTGGCCGGCAGCCGGCGTTCGCGCCACAGGTAATAAAAGATGTCTTCGTAGGCCGGAAATACGAACTTTGAATCCAGTCCCAATTCCTCGGCGACACGTTCGAGGAAGCGCCGCGCAGTGTCCTCGGTCACCGAGTATTGAGTTTGCTCGTCGGCGATCAATTGCGGATTCGACCAGAATGGTTCGCCGTCCGTGCGCCAATAACAGTTCAACGACCAGCGCGGCAACTGCTCGCCCGGATACCACTTGCCTTGGCCAAAATGCACGAGACTGGACGGCGCGTATCGATTCTTCAGCCGGTGATATAAATCGGCGGCCAACCTGCGCTTTTCCGGACCCAGTGCCGCGGTGTTCCATTCGGCGCCGTCCCGATCGTCGATCGACACGAACGTGGGTTCTCCGCCCATCGTGAGGCGCACATCCTGAGCCTCGAGGTCCACGTCGACCGCGTGGCCCAATGCCTCGATGGACGTCCATTGCGCATTGCTGTAGGGCTTGGTGACGCGCGGCGCCTCCCAGACTCGTTGCACGCTCATACGGTGCTCGAAAACCGTCTCGCAATCGTCGACCGCTCCGCTGACGGGCGCGGCCGCGGACGGTTCCGGCGTGCAAGCCAGTGGAATATGTCCTTCGCCGGCGAGCAATCCCGAAGTGGGATCGAGCCCAATCCAGCCGGCGCCGGGCAGGTACACCTCGCACCAGGCGTGTAGGTCGGTAAAATCCTCCTTGGCTCCGACAGGTCCGTCGAGCGCCTTCACATCCGGCACCAGCTGGATGAGGTAGCCGGAGACGAACCGCGCCGCAAGGCCCACATGGCGCATCAACTGCACTAACAGGGCGGCGGAATCCCGACACGATCCCGCGCGGTTGGCCAGCGTTTCCTCGGGCAATTGCACACCGGGCTCGAGGCGGATCAGATACCGAATGTCTTTGGCGAGACGTTGGTTGATGCCGACGACGAAATCGATGGTGCGGCGGCGTTCGCGAGAGATCCGAGCTAAATAACTCTCGACCAACGGCGTTGCCGGCGCCTTGACCAAGTACGGCACCAATTCCCGGCGCTCGTTCGAGTCGTACTTGAAGGGATATTGTTCCGCGTACGGCGTGAGGAAGAAATCGAACGGATTGAGCACCGACATCTCGGCGACCAAATCAACCTCGATTCGAAGCTCACGGGTCTCNNTGAGCGAAAAGCTAAGAATCCGCGTGCGGCAGTGCGGAGCCGGGCGCAGCCGCACCACCTGCGGGCTTAAACCCACCAATCGGTCATAGCGATAATGGGTGACATGATTCAGTGCAACATGAATCGACAAGGGAGCTTCTCCGTCACGCACCATGACGGTGCATAACAAATTCACGGCAGGAGGCCGTTCTGGCCGAATTGTATAACGCGCGCTCAAGGCGTAGGGGCGGAACCTTCCCAGCGTGCATTAACTTCGACTGACTATCACTCGGTCCGGAAAGCGCGCGATCTCGCGCATCGGTAACCCTAGGGCGGACAAGCGATCGAGGGTACTCAACGGCACGACCGCGAAGCCGCGGCTCAAGTGCAGCCACACCTNNGTCAGACCCAGATCGAATTCATCCCGGTAGTCGACCAAGACCACGGGGCGCTTTAAATAAAAGACCAGTGACTGTTGATACGACTGCACCGCGAATATCGGGACGTCGGTAGGCGTGGCGGCCGCGGCCTGGAGCCGCAATACCAGAGCAACATCCTTGGCGCTGAACAGAGCCTGCGCGGCATTCGCCGCGACGAGAATCGTCCCTGACCCCAAAAACCAGGAACCGCACAAGGCCGCCAGCGCTGCGAGCGGCCGGCCTTGCAGCACACACAAGGCACAGACCAATGCGCCAAGGGCCAGCAAGGTGCACGTCCACAGAAGCACCGGACGTATTAACAGCAGCAACTCTCGAGCCTCGACCGAGTTCCACGGGCCGCTCGCATAGGCCAGTAACCCCATGCAGGACGCCAGGGACAGCAGCGCCCCCGCCAGCAAACTGCCTTGGGCTTCGCCGCCCTTGTGACTGGCGCAGAGCAACGCGAGCGCAGGGATGACCGGCAGAATGTACGGGATCAATTTGGAGTCGGAGAAGGAGAAAAATATCAGTACGAATACGCACCAGATGCACAGCAATCGAGCCGCATCGAATTGGCCGCGCGGCAAGCGCTCCGCAAACGTCGAAACCAACGCGCGCGTTGCCTGGGGCAACCACGGCATGATTCCCAACACGAGTACCGGCGCGAAGAACCACCACGGCTCCGTGCGATGCTCGATCGGTGTGAGAAACCGCTGAAAATGTTCGCGAACGAAGAAAAATCTCAGGAATTGCGGGTTGGCGCGCGCCGCCAACGCGAACCAAGGTACAGCTATGGCTCCAAACAACGGCAGCCCCCAGCGAAGATTCAACCGGCGCAGCAATATCCAATCTCGTTGCCACACCACATACGCGCTTAAGCTAGCAGCCGGAATCACCACACCGATCAATCCCTTGGTGAGCACCGCGAGCGCCATCGCAGCCCAGCAACCCAACATCCAGGCGCGCCAATGCCGTGAGGCTTCGCGCCGCGCCTGCGCCAGCAGAAAGCAGCCCAAGCACGCCGTCAAACAGAAGCTCAACAACATGTCGAGCGTCAGCTGATGTCCCAGCATCACGAACAAGGCCGATGCCGAGGTGAACAGCAATGCTCTGACGCCGGCATCGGTTCCCCACAGTTTGCGGGCGACGAAAAACACCGTCACCAACGACAGATAACCGGAAATCCCGGGGCACAGCCGCGCCGCGAATTCGTTCTGGCCGAAGCCGCGGAACGCCAGGGCGGTGAGCCAATATTGCAGCGGAGGTTTTTCCAAATACACGAGAGCATTGAGATGCGGAATCACCCAATCGCCGCCGCTCAACATCTCGCGAGGTATCTCGGCATACCGCCCTTCGTCGGGGTCGAAGAGCGGACGCTCCGCCAATAGCGCGAACCACAGCGCGGTGCAAAAAACCGCCGCAGCGCCCAGCATCCATGACTTGCGGAGCATGTTCATAGAACCACCTCGTTGCTACTATACCGGGGCGTGGCAGATCAAACACAAACGTCCTGGGTGCGCTCCGCAAGCTTCGGCCTGGCCGTTCTCTCGTTCATCAATTTGTTCAGCTACTTGGATCGCTACGTCGTATCCGCGCTGGCCGAAAGTCTGAAGCATTCGGAACTGGGACTCTCGGATGCGAATTTGGGTTCTCTCATGTCCGGTTTCCTCGTGGTGTACACCCTGACCGCTCCCGTATTCGGCGCGTTGGGCGACCGGCGTTCGCGGCCTCGATTGATCGCCCTGGGCGTCGCCTGCTGGAGTTTCGCCACCGCCCTGTCCGGATTCGCGGGCAGTTACCTGACCCTGTTCGCGGCGCGCGCCTCCGTGGGCGTGGGTGAAGCCGCATACGTCACGATCGCGCCGAGCTTGCTGTCGGATTATTTTCCCGCGCGTCAACGCGCTCGGGTCATGGCCATTTTTTTCTGCGCAATACCCGTGGGCTCGGCATTGGGTTACGTAGTCGGCGGACTCGTCGACAAGCATTATGGCTGGCGCGCGGCGTTCTTCGTCGCGGGTGTGCCCGGGTTGCTGCTGGCGGCGCTGTGTTTATTGCTGCGCGATCCGCCGCGCGGAGCGCAGGACGCCGGCGCCGCGCCTGTTGCCCTAACGGCGCCGAAGTCTTCGACTATCGTGAAAGACACATGGGCGGCCTACAGTCGGCTCATGCACAACAAGCCGTATGTGCTCACGGTTCTGGCGTACGCCGCCTACACCTTTGCGCTGGGCGGGCTCGCGTTTTGGATGCCGGCGTTTCTCGAGCGTGTTCGCGGCATTTCGCGCAGCGAGGCCACCGTCAGCTTCGGCACCATCGTGGTGATCACTGGTTTCGTCGGCACTTTCGTCGGCGGCTGGCTGGGCGACTACTGCGCCAGGTATTCGCGACAAGCCTATCTTTGGTTGTCGGCGATCGCGACTTTTGTTGCGGCCCCCTGCGTGTGGATGGCGCTGACCACGGCGTCGCATACTCTTTACGTGACGTGGATGGTGGCTGCACAGCTGTGCCTGTTCCTGTCGACCGGTCCGATCAATGCGGCCATTATTAATCTCGTCTCGGCCAAAGAACGGGCAACGGCCATCGCGCTCAGTGTTTTCGCCATCCATGTGCTCGGCGACGTACCCTCACCGTTTCTCATCGGCTCCTTATCGGATGCCTCGTCGTTGGCGCAGGCCGTCAAAATTGTGCCGATCGCCGTTTTGATCGGAGGCTGCGTGTGGGTTTGGGCGGCGCGCGCGCTAGCGAAAGCGCAGACGGACGGGGCCACCGCAATGCAGACAAGCTAACGTCAGCCCCGCGCCAAGCGAATGTCGGCGAACTGCGCCGCCAATTCCGTGCGCCCCGCCATGTCCTCGAGATCGACCGACACCTTGCGTTGCCAATTCGGATATTCCCGATCCGTTCCGGGCACGTTTACCGGGAGAGTCTCGCCCAATAGATCTTCGATTTGCAGCGCGGCCAGCGCCGTCGCCGAGCGCGCGAGGTACAGATGCAAGGCATGCGCGAGCTCGCCGGTGAATGCATCGAACGGCGTCGCCGGCTGCGCGGGTTTGAGTCCTTGCTCCTGCAGGGTTCCCAACAGTAATTCCCGGTCGTGCTCGCGCTCTCGAATGATGTCGCTTTCGACTGCAACGCTGGGATACAAATTCAGGCGGCGGCGCAACTCGATGTCGCGTCCCTCCCAGTAGCTGCGCAAGGTCGGCATATCGTGGGTGGTAACCGTGGCCAACGCGTGCCGCACATACTC
>PMMB01000184.1:0-186 GCA_003165495.1 Gammaproteobacteria bacterium
CGCCGCACAACCCTGGGCGAGCCACTTCGAAGGCGGCTCTTTCGCGACTATTTATCTCGCGCCTTTCAACTATCACCGAGTGCACATGCCGCTTCGCGGCGAACTGCGGGAGACCGTGTACGTCCCCGGCCGCCTGTTCAGCGTCAATGCCGTGACGGCGCAGCATGTCCCCGGGTTGTTCGCGCG
>PMMB01000184.1:237-1874 GCA_003165495.1 Gammaproteobacteria bacterium
AAGGTGCCGGGTCCGCCGATTACACTGGAGAAAGGCGCGGAACTCGGCCGCTTCAATATGGGCTCGACCGTCATCTTATTATTCGAACCGAATCGCGCGCGCTGGCAGCCCCAGGTGCACGCGGGCAGCGTGGTGCAGTTGGGGCAGTCACTGGGCATCGTCTCGTGAGCGCCGGTGACCGCCAAGTCAACTCTTCTTGGCGCCCGACGGCGACGCTAAGCGCGCTCCAGCGCCGCGCCGCGATGCTGGCCGCCGCACGCGAATTCTTCGCAACGCGCGGCGTGCTCGAAGTGGAAACCCCGATATTGAGCGCTGCCGCCGTGAGCGATCCGCAAATCGAATCGTTGGCGACTCAAGTCGCCGGCATGCCGGCGCCGGCATATCTTTGCACCTCGCCTGAATACGCCATGAAGCGGCTGCTGGCGGCGGGCAGCGGCGATATCTACCAGATCTGCAAGGTGTTCCGCGATGCCGAGCGCGGCCGCTGGCATAACCCTGAGTTTACCCTCGTCGAGTGGTACCGTCTGGGGTTCGACGATGCGGCTCTGATGACCGAGGTCGAGACGCTGATCGGCAACCTGCTCGCACCCTATCGTGAACTTGAGCCGGCGGAACGGCTGAGCTACTCGGCCGCGCTACAGCGCCACGCCGGGGTCGACGCGCACCGCGCGAGTGACGGCGATCTGACCGAATCGGCGCGGCGCCATGGCATCGTCTGTCATGCCGAACTCGACCGCGATGCCAAGCTCGACCTGTTGATGGGCCTCGTTGTCGGTCCCCGCCTAGGGTTCGAGCGGCCGTGTTTTATCTGCGACTACCCGGCCTCACAGGCCGCGCTGGCGCGATTGAAACCGGGGCTGCCGCCGGTAGCGGCACGCTTCGAGCTGTACCTAAACGGCGTTGAATTGGCGAACGGCTTTCACGAACTGGTGGACGGCGGTGTACAACGCGCGCGTTTTGACCGAGAGCTGACCCACCGTCGCGCACACGGTCAAGCGACGCCGCCGCTGGATGAACACTTGCTGGCGGCACTGGCGGCGGGCATGCCGGATTGCGCCGGAGTCGCCCTTGGCTTCGATCGCCTGGTCGCAATTGCATTGGGGGCGCCGCGACTCGCCGACGCCATGCCCTTCACCATCGACAACGCATGACGTGCCGGGCGCGGCCTAGTTCTTACCGCGCGACAGGTACTCGCCCGTGCGAGTGTCGATGCGCAAAATCTCGCCTTCGTTGATGAACAGCGGCACCCGCACCATGGCCCCGGTTTCGAGCTTCGCGGGCTTGGAGCCTCCGGTGGCGGTATCGCCGCGAACGCCGGGATCCGTCTCGATCACTTTGAGTTCCATGTGCGCCGGCGGCGTCACCTGCAGCGGCACGCCGTTCCACAATGTGACGACGCAAACCGTGCCGTCTTTCAGCCACTGGGCGCCGTCGCCGACCGCTTGTTTGGAGGCGGTGAGCTGTTCGAAAGTTTCCGGCACCATGAAGTTGAAAAAATCGCCTTCCCTGTACAGGTACTGCATATCCGTATCGACCACGTCAGCGGCTTCCACGGTATCCCCGGACTTCCACGTGCGCTCGATGGTCCGGCCCGTTTTCAGGTTACGCACCCGAACGCGATTAAAGGCCTGGCCCTT
>PMMB01000184.1:1937-4133 GCA_003165495.1 Gammaproteobacteria bacterium
TTGGGCTAGACACCGGTCCCAGATTCGATAAATCCCTAGGTGTACACTTTGGTCCCATTTCGAGAGGATTTTGACCCGTGACCGAACAGGGGGCCGTTCCAATGATCGTCATGACGAGGTCGCAGGACCACGTCGAGGCGATCAACAGCACGCTGCGCACAGCCGGCCATCCGGTACATTGCACGTGGCTCCCGGACGCCCGCGACCTCGGGGATGCCCTGACGCAGATCAACCCAGAGATGCTGATCGCGTTCATCGAGGAACTCGGCGTCGACCTGGAGTCGCTCATGAAGGTCAAACAGCAGAGCGCGCCGGGGATGCCGGTGCTGATCATGCGCGAACGCGTCGATGAGGCTGCCATCGCCGAAGCCATGCGCTTGGGCGCGCAGGATGTGCTGACGCTGAGCAACCGCAGCCGCCTACAATCGGTTGCGACTCGCGAGCTTCGCGCCTATCGCCTGGAACGCGCGCTCTCGACCACGCTGTCCTCGGCGCGAGAGTATCGCGAGCAGCTACAGAATTTTCTCGAAGGCTCGGCCGACGCCATCACGCACGTGCAGGAAGGCATCATCGTCGATGTGAATCGCGCGTGGCTCGAGCTCTTCGGCTATTCAGGCGACGATGCGCTCTCCGGCACGCCGCTCATGGATTTGTTCGAGCAGGAAACGCATCCCGCGCTTAAAGGGGCTCTGGTGGCGTGCTTGCAGGGCAAGTGGCTGGGTCACGACCTCAAGGTACAGGCGCTGTTGTCGGACGGCTCCAGTTTGGCGCTCGAGCTGCTTCTCACCAAAGCCGACTACGAAAATGAGCCCGCCATTCGCATTGCGATATCGGCGACGCACAAGAAGGACCGCAATCTCGAAGTACAGCTCGCCGATGCGGTCAAGAACGACGCCTCGACACACTTTCTGCAACAGCGCCATTTGATCGCCGCGGTGCGCGAGCGTTGCGGACTCAGTATGAAGGGCGGCGTGCGCCAGTTCGCCCACATCAAACCGGACCGCTTCATTGAAATCCAGAAAACCATCGGCGTGCTCGCGAGCGAGGATTTCATGGCGCAACTCGCCGAATTGCTGCGCGCGCAACTGACGCCCACCGATTTGTGCGGCCGCTTCGGCGGCAACGGATTCCTGATCTTGCTGGAACGCGGCACGGCTCGCGACGTCGAGACCTGGGCCGAGAATGTCGTGAAGCGCGTGAACGANNGGACTTTTGCCGGCGGCCAATCCCGACATAGCGGCAGCGATCACCGATGCGATCGGCGCCACTCGCCATGGACGGGAGCTCGGCGGCAATCAAATGTACGTGGTGGACAAGTCCGACACCGACACGCGCGTGCAAGCCTACGACAAGATCTGGGTCAAGCACATCAAGAGCGCGCTGATGGAGAATCGTTTCCGTCTGGTGCAGCAGCCGATTGCGAGTCTGCTCGGCGAAGACAAGGGTATGTTCGACGTCCTGGTGCGCATGCTGGACGAGCAGGGAAACGAGGTGCTCCCGGCGGAATTCATCGCCGCCGCCGAGCGCAACGATTTGATGAAGAACATCGATCGCTGGGTGATCGGCGCATCGATGTCGTTCGCCGCCAACCGCAAGGCCTCCTGTATTTTTGTGCGCGTGTCGAAGGAAACGGTTCTCGACAAGAGCTTGCTCCCATGGCTCGACACGCAGCTGAAATCGCTCAGGATCGAACCGAAGCGGATATGCATTCAGGTGACCGAGGACCTCGCGAATCAGTACGTGCGGCAGACCAAGGAACTGGCGGAGAATCTGCGCAAGCTCGGCTTTCGTTTTGCTGTGGAGCACTTCGGCACCGGCCGAGATCCCTTGAAGCTGCTCGCCGACATCGAGATGAATTTCATCAAGATCGACGGCTCGCTGATGCAGGGCCTATCGACGAATCAGATCCAACAACAACGCGTGAAGGGCCTTGTCGAAGTCGCGAAGCGCAAAGGCATCGAAACGATTGCCGAGCGCGTGGAAGACGCCAACACCATGGCCGTGCTGTGGCAGCTCGGCATCGAATTCATTCAGGGCTACTTCGTGAATGCTCCCGAGGAAGTGACCATATCGGGCGAGCGGTAGCCGGCTTCAGACTTCAAGCCGGTCAACTTGCTTGTAGGCGCGCGAGAATCTCTGCCGGCGCTGACCCTTCCTGTCCTGGAACTGTTTGAGCTCGTCGAACTTCAGCTTCAT
>PMMB01000268.1 GCA_003165495.1 Gammaproteobacteria bacterium
CCTGGTCTCTCCGGAAGCAGTGCTCGCCATGGTGCTCGGCGCGAACGTCGGCAGCGCCCTCAACCCTCTGATCGAGACCAGTCAACCGGGGAATCCGGCCAGCCGGCGTCTTCCGATCGGTAATCTCCTGACACGGCTGGTCGGTTGCGCGCTTGTGCTCCCGTTTCTGCATCCAATCGCGGACACACTCCAGCGGTACGAGCCGAACCCCGCGCGCCTCGCAGCGGACTTTCACACCTCCTTCAACCTGCTGCTCGCGCTCGTGTTCATCGGCCCCCTCGATTTTGTGGCCGCACGACTCACACGCTGGCTGCCGGACCAGCCCAAGGCAGCGGATCCGGGCACCCCGGTCTATCTCGACTCTTCCGCGACTGACGCTCCCGCCGTGGCGCTGGTCTGCGCTGCCCGGGAGGTGCTGCGCACGGGTGACTTGATTGAAACGATGCTGCGGCAGGCGATGACCGCGCTACTGACCAATGACCGCAAACTGGTCGCCGAGATCAGCCGCATGGACGATGCCGTCGACAGCCTCAATAATGCGGTAAAGCTGTACGTTACGCGAATGACACGCGACAGTCTTGACGACCGTGACGGCTATCGCGCAATGGAGATCATTTCATTCTCAATCAATCTTGAGCACGTTGGAGACATCATTGACAAGAATCTGATGGACCTTGCGTCCAAGAAGATCAGGCGCGGCATCAGGTTTTCGAAGGAGGGTGAGGCTGATCTCGTTGAGTTTCACCAGCAAGTCGTCGATAGCTTGAAGCTCGCGGTCGGAATCTTTATGTCGGGCGATATGAACATTGCTCGTCAACTGATAGCGGCAAAAACGCAGCTACGCGAGAAAGAATTTGCGGCTGCAGAGCGGTACCTGGGGCGCTTGCGCGAGGGGACGCCGGAAACGATTGAGTCGTATTCGCTGGATTTGGACATTTTGCGCGATCTTAAGCGTATCCACTCGCATCTTTGTTCGGCCGCTTACCCCGTGCTGGAGCGCGCGGGAGCGCTCCAGAGCAGCCGTCTCAAGGACTCGGCGTTTCGCCGGCGCAAAGCCCCGGCAAACCGCCTCCCAATCAAATCAGACCTGCCGTGATCTCATGACCGACCCGATACTGCTGACGCCTGGCCCACTGACCACCTCGGCGGACACCAAGTCCGCGATGCTCTCGGATTGGGGATCGTGGGACGGCGCATTCAACGAGCTGACCGCATCGGTATGCCGTGATCTCGTTGCCATCGTCAATGCGCAACGCGACCATGTCTGTGTGCCGCTGCAGGGAAGCGGGACTTTCGCCGTCGAAGCGGCGCTCGGCACGCTCGTGCCAAAGGGCGGCAAGGTGCTCGTGCCGGACAATGGCAGCTACTGCAAGCGCATCGTGCGGATCTTGGGCTATCTGGGTCGCGAGGCGGTTATCCTGCCGCACAGCGAGCAGGATCCGGCCGACCCTGCCCGGATCGACGCTGCGTTGATGGCGGATCCCGCGATCACGCACGTCGCGCAGGTGCACTGCGAGACGGGTACAGGGATCCTGAATCCGCTGCCGGAGATCGCGGCGATCGTTGCAAAACACGGCCGCGGCCTGATCGTCGATGCGATGAGTTCCTACGGAGCCATCCCCATCGACGCGCGGACCCTGCGCTTCGACGCTCTGATTGCGGCGTCCGGGAAATGTCTCGAGGGCGTGCCGGGCATGGGCTTCGTCATCGCCCGGCGGACTGCGTTGGAGCGCTCCGGCGGCAACAGTTGTTCGCTCGCCATGGACCTTGTCGACCAGTGGCAGTACATGCAGAAGACAGGTCAGTGGCGGTTCACCCCGCCAACACACGTCGCAGCCGCCCTACGTGCCGCCATCGACCAATTCCAAGCGCAGGGTGGACAGCCGGCGCGGCTGGCACGTTACACCGAGAATTGCGCCGCGCTGGTATCCGGTATGCGGGCGTTGGGCTTTCAGACATTTTTACCGGACGCCCTGCAGGCGCCGATCATCGTTACGTTCCACTCGCCGCCGGATCCCAAGTATGACTTCATGGAGTTCTACGCCCTAGTGCGCGAACGCGGATTCATTCTGTACCCGGGCAAGCTGACGGCCGTCGATACATTCCGCGTCGGCTGTATCGGCGCGATCGGCGCAGACACCTTGAGGCAGGCAGTGGCCGCCATCGCCGACGCCCTGCGCGAGATGGGAGTTTGAAGGCGCAGATCGAACGGTTGCGCGACAAGGGTTATGTCATCGTACCGCGGTTCGTTCCGGAGGGCGCACTGACGAAGCTCAACGAAGCCGCGCGGGCACAACTTGCCGCCCGCACCGGCCCGCTCGAATTTGAAGCCGATCTGCAATATCCGGGCGCGCCGCTATCACGCACGGCCGCCGGCGGCGAGACCGTGCGCCGGTTGCTCGACGCGTACGCGCGCGACCCCGTGTTCGCCCGGTCGGGCACCGCGCCCGATTTGCGCGCATGGATGCAGGCCTATTTCGGCGAAAGCGTGCTGATGTCGCGCGTCCATCACAATTGCCTGATGACCAAGCATCCCCTTTACGGAAGCCTGACCAACTGGCATCGCGATATTCGCTACTGGTCGTTCGAGCGCGAGGATCTGGTCTCGGTCTGGCTCGCGCTCGGCGAGGAGAAAATCGACAATGGCGCGCTGTGGTTCGTGCCGGGATCACACCGCATGGTGTTCGATGCCGACCGCTTCGACGAGGCGAGGTTCTTCCGCTCCGATCGCGCGGACAATGCCGAGATCCTCCGCACCACCGAATCGCCGCGGCTCGCGCCGGGCGACGCAGTGTTCTTCCATTGCAATACCCTGCACTCGGCCGGTAAGAATCTCAGTGATGCCGTGAAGTTTTCACTCGTCTACACCTACCACGGACGGAGCAACGCACCGAAGGCGGGCACGCGATCGTCTTCGAAACCCGAAGTCGAACTGGGCTGAAGCCGCTCTCAGGATTGCTCTACACTGCGGCTAAGTGCCTGAAGAGGATGTGAACGGTGGCAAAGATACCTCCCGGTGTTGGTCCGCAGTTTCCGCAAGTCGTAGTTCTGGTAGGTGCCACGGGCGACCTTGCTCGTCGCAAGCTGTTGCCCGGTATGTTTCATCTGGCTAGTTCGGGGTTTATCCCCGGCTTTCGGATTATCGGCGTATCCCTGGATGATCTCGACGCCGACGGCTTTCGCAAGTTCGCGCGAGAAGCGCTCACCGAGTTCTCTACCCGTACGGTGGACGAAGCCGCCTGGGTCGCTTTCGCAAATGGCTTGCAATACGTACCGATGACCGCCGGCGCGGGCGTTCTCAAGGCAGCGGTAATCGAGGCGGAGCGGCCCTTCAACGGCGAAAGCCGTCGGCTCCACTACCTCAGCGTGCCGCCGAACGCGGCGCTGTCCGCGGTGCGCTTGCTGGGAGAAGCCGGCTTGGTCGATCGGTCAAGGGTCATCATGGAAAAACCTTTCGGCACCGACCTCGCGAGCGCGGTTGCGCTGAACGCCAGACTGCACGAGGTGTTCGACGAAGACCGGATCTTCCGAATCGACCACTTCCTTGGCAAAGAAGCGGCGCAGAACATTCTCGCATTCCGTTTCGCCAATGGACTGTTCGAGCCGATTTGGAACCGCAACTTTATCGACCACGTACAGATCGACGTACCAGAGAAGTTGAGTCTCGGCAAGCGATCCGCCTTCTACGAGCAGACCGGAGCCTACCGAGACATGGTGGTCACGCACTTGTTTCAGATTCTTGGCTTTATGGCGATGGAGGCCCCGACATCCCTGGAGCCAGGCCCAATCAGCGAGGAAAAGAACAAGGTCTTTCGCAGCTTGTTGCCGATCCAGCCGTCCGATGTCATCCGCGGGCAGTACACGGGATACCGAACCGAAGAAGGGGTGTCGAGCGATTCGGATACGGAAACCTTCATCGCCCTAAGATGCTTCATCGACAACTGGCGCTGGGCCGGGGTACCGTTCTACCTGCGCACGGGCAAGCGGCTTGCCCAGGGGCAACGAATCATTTCGATCGCGTTTCGGGAGCCGCCCAAGAGCATGTTCCCTGCCGGTTCCGGCGTCAGTGCGCAAGGGCCGGATCACCTGACTTTCGACTTGGCCGACGCTGCGAAAATGTCGCTGTCGTTCTATGGCAAGCGCCCCGGTCCGGGTATGCGGCTGGACAAACTGAGCATGCAGTTCGCCATGCACGATACCAGTCATATCGGTGATGTGCTCGAGGCGTATGAGCGTTTGATCCTGGATGCCATGCGCGGCGACCACACGCTGTTCACGACAGCGGAAGGGATCGAGCGGCTTTGGGAGGTGTCGACGAACTTGATGGAGTCACCCCCGGCGGTGCGTTTCTACGACCCGGGATCGTGGGGGCCGAACGCAATCCACCAACTCATCGCCCCGCATGCCTGGCGATTGCCCTTCGAACGAGTCTGGCGAGATCCCAACTCGGTGGGTGGTTGAGCGCGCCCTGGGTTCGAGCGACAGCCCGGTGATTATTGCGTCTATTACCGCGGCAATGAGCAATATATCTGTTATTTAAACAATCGCTTAGGTTATTTATTTAATGTGATTTAGCGTATAAGGAATTGGGACGCCCGATCTTTGCCCCCATCCGCTGGTCCATGTCATATTCGATCTATTCAATGATGCAAAAAAAATCCCCCGATCCCGCCATTGCGTCCGAATGGCAACCGATCGTTTCCGGCAACGCGCAGCTGAAGCTGTCTTCGGCATTCGCAGGGCGCGTTCCTGCGCTGCAAATGGATTTCGATTTCAAAGGGGACGGAGGATTTGTAGTCGCGCGGCGCGCACTGAAGCAAAACATGCCGGAGGAGTTCGCGGTGAAATTTCGCCTGCGCGGTCACGGCGCGGTGAATCATCTGGAGCTGAAGCTCATCGACGCTACGGGGCAAAACGTTTGGCGGCATGTGCAAAAGGATCTGCGCCTTCCACTGCGATGGAAACGAATGACGGTGGCCAGCCGCGACATCGATTTTGCCTGGGGTCCGTCGAGCGGCGGCCGCATCAGGGCGCTGGGTTCAATGGAATTTGCCATCGTCGCGGGTGAGGGCGGCAAAGGCACGCTGTGGATTGCCGATGTGGAGATTGAGGATTGCAGTCCTAAAGGAGTCCCTCGGGCCAGCGCTTCCAGCGCACTGCCGGATTTCGAACCTTCCGCCGCCTTGCTCGGCTCCGGCTGGAAACCCAGGCCCGACGATCCGCACCCGTGGATCGTGATCGATTCGATCGAGCCACGCACGATTGGCGGCTTGATCGTCGATTGGCTGGAGCATGCGCCGGCGAGCGGCTTTCGTGTTCGCGGCTCGAACAGCGGTCTTCGCTGGAAAACGTTGTACTCAGCAACAGGGGCGGGCGGCAAACGCAGCTACGTGTATCTGCCCGGACTTAAGAGCAGATTTCTTCGTCTGGAACTCGATGAGCCATCGGCGGGCGCGTCCTTGCGTGTGCAATCGTTCGAGTTCTCGCGTTCTATCCATGCCTTCTGGAACAACGTCGCGAATGGCGAAGCGCGCGGCTGGCACCCGCGTTGGCTACACAACGAACAAAGTGTGTGGACGCCCTTCGGCACCGCAAACGGCATTCATTGTGCGTTGATGAACGAAGACGGCATGGTCGAGGTGGACCAAGGATCGTTCTCGATCGAGCCCATGCTATGGATCGAGGATCGGCTCTTCACCTGGACGGACGTTACCTCGCGACAGGAACTCCTGGAAGATTGGCTGCCGGTGCCATCCGTGATTTGGGAGACCGGGGATTGGCGTCTGCGCATACAAGCCGAGGCGACATTGAGCGGCGTATCGCGGGTGCGTTATCGGTTCGAAAATCTCACGGATCGGCAATTTTCCGCTCGCTTGTTCGTGCTGGTGCGTCCGTTTCAAGTCACGCCGCCGTGGCAGAATTTCCGCAACTTGGGGGGCGTCAGTCGGGTCCACGACTTGGCATGGCGCGACGGGGCGGTGCGCGTCAATGAGACTACGCTGATCGTGCCTGGGATTGGCCCAGGAGCGACTGAATCAACGGCATTCGGAGCGCTGCGTTTCGATGAAGGATTCATGGCGGCCTTCCTCGCCTCCGGTGCTCTTCCGGTCAACGCGGAGATGCACGATCCGTTCGGTTTCGCCACGGGTGCGCTCGGTTTTGAGCTGTCGCCTCAGGCTCATCAGATAGTCGACAACGTCGTGAGCTGCATGCCGGTCGCTGCGGTGCGCCCGATCGGCGAGCCGGCATTCGAGTGGGGCACAAAGCTTCCCGTGACACAATGGTCCGGCAACGGCTGGGTGACGGACGCGGTTCGTGCGGCGCTCACGGCGACGGCGCACATTCTGGTGACCCGCTCCGGGCCGGCTCTGCAACCGGGACCGCGTCGCTACACGCGTTCCTGGATTCGTGATGGCGCCATGATGAGCGCGGCCTTGCTGCGCATGGGGCATGCGCAGGAAGTTCGGGAGTACATCCGCTGGTATGCACCACATCAGCGTGCGGACGGTTTTGTGCCTTGCTGTGTTGACAGTGACGGGACCGATTGGCTGGTCGAACACGATAGCCACGGAGAATTGCTCGCGTTGATCGCCGACTACTATCGATTCACGTCGGATGATGCTTTCCTCAAGGAATCGTGGACGTACATTGACAGGGCGGTCGGATGCATCGAACGATTGCTGGGTCAGGACGGGCTGCTGCCGATATCGGTGAGCCATGAGGGCTACCTTGCCCAGCCCGTGCACTCTTATTGGGACGACTTCTGGGCACTGCGAGGTTTGCGCGACGCGGTGGCCCTGGCAAACGCGGCCGGCCACGAGACGTCGGCGCAACGATGGGGAGCGCTGAGCATGCGCTTTGCCGCTTCGCTGTACGCCTCGATTGAGGCAACCCGGGCACAGCGCAAGTTGGACTTCATTCCAGGGAGTATCGAGTGGGCGGATTTCGATCCCACGGCGACCGCGAATGCGATTTACTTGCTCGATGTGCCCGACGGTCTGAACCGCCAGGCCGTGCAGCAGACCTTCGACAAGTATCTCGCCGCCTGGCGCGGCAAGCGCAGCGGCGCCGTGGTATCCCCGAACTACACGCCCTATGAAATCCGCATCATCGGCGCCTTTGTGCGATTGGGAAGGCGCGATGCGGCGCTGGAGCTGTTGCGGTTCTTTTTGTCGGATCGTCGCCCACAGCCGTGGAATCAGTGGCCGGAGATCGCGTGGCAGGACCATAAGGCGCCTGCCCATGTCGGCGATCTGCCGCACACCTGGATTGGCGCCGAATACCTGCTCGCCGTGCGCAGTCTGTTTGCCTACGAGCGCGAAGCCGATCAATCCCTGGTATTGGCGGCAGGTCTGGCGCCCGAATGGATCGAGGGTTCCGGCGTGCAGGTAAAGCAGATGCCGACCCTTTACGGTACCTTGAGTTATTCGCTGCGCAGGATGGATTCGGCAACATTGCGATTTGAGATCGGCGGCGGAATCACAGCCAAGATGGTTCTGCGTCCGCCGCTGGGAGCTCCGCTGCGCAGCGTGGTTGTCGATGGCAGCGCGTGCACGAGTTTCGATGAGGATTCCGTAACCGTGCTTCGCAGCCCCTCGGAAGTTATCTGCACCACGTATTGAAAGGTAGGGAGCCGGTGATCAAGTTGGGTGGTATCCTTCCTTATCAAGGCGTGACAGAGTGCCGAGCACGGTGACAGAACGCTCAAAAGAAATCGCCGGCACTTCTCCTGAGGGTGAGACCTCTCATTTAGGCCTTGCGCGGCAGATTGGACTCATCAGCCGCACGATCTTCCGCTCGCCGGTGGGCAAGACGGTCATGTTACTGGTGGCCGCAGTCATTATTGTCGTCGCCGGCACCGCCTACGGACAAATTCGCCTCAATGCATGGAATAAGCCTTTCTACGATGCTTTGTCGCGCCGTGACCTGCGGGACTTTCTCTTCCAGCTCGGCGTCTTCTTGGTGATCGCCGGATTTCTCCTCGCCCTCAATGTGACGCAGCGGTGGTTGGTCGAGACCTTGGAACTCAAGCTGCGCGAGGGGCTCGTACTCAGCCTGCTTCACGACTGGATGTTGCCGCGACGGGCGTTTTGGCTTGCCAATGCGGGACCGATGGGGGTGAACCCGGATCAGCGCATACATGAAGATACACGCAAACTCTGCGAGCTTTCCGCCGATCTCGGCATCGGACTTCTGCAGGCTTCGATTTTGTTCCTTACTTTCGCGGGCGTGCTCTGGGTTCTTTCGAACGACTTCGTTTTTCGCGTTGCCGACCGGGACTATACGGTCCCAGGCTTCATGGTGTGGGCGGCGATACTCTATGCGAGCGCAGGCTCCCTTCTGAGCTACTTGGTCGGGCGAGGCCTCATCGGCCGCAACGCGGCGCGCTACGCGCGCGAGGCCGATCTGCGCTTTTCGCTCGTGCGTGTCAACGAGCATGTCGATGACATTTCGTTGGCGCAGGGTGAGTCGGACGAGAGACGCCGCATCGAACTGCATCTTGGCAATGTGCTCGCCGCGACGCGCCGCATCGTTAGGGGTCACGCAAATCTCACCTGGATCACCGCCGGCTTTGGTTGGATTACGATAGTTGCGCCCATCCTCGTCGCCGCACCTTTGTATTTCAGCGGCAAAGTTTCTTTCGGCGGTCTAATGATGGCGGCCGGCGCTTTTAGCCAGGCGCAGTCGTCGCTGCGGTGGTTCATAGACAATTTCAGCGCCATTGCCGACTGGCGCGCGACGTTGCTTCGAGTCGCGAATTTCCGCCATGCGTTGATCGCTACCCACGAACCGCGCGGATTTGAAAGCCGCATCGCCTACGCCGAGGGTGATCCAGGCGCGATTTCAATGGATGACCTCGAGATCGTATCCGCGGCGAACTCCGACATGCTCAAAGAAACGAAAGTGGTCGTGAAGAGCGGGGAGCGCGTCCTCATTCTGGGTGCGCCGGGAACCGGCAAGACGCAGCTTTTTCGGGCATTGGCAGGACTGTGGCCCTGGGGCGCCGGCCGCATCACGCGCCCGGCGGGCGAACAGATATTTTACTTGCCTCGCGGCACACCCTACATGCCCCGCGGAACCTTGCGCGAAGTCCTCGCTTATCCTTTGAAGGCCGAGAGTTTCGGCGAGAGCGCTTTCACTCGCGCTCTCTACCGGCTGGGCCTCGAACGCCTCGCGCCGCTGCTCGATACGACCCATCGTTGGGATCGGGAATTGAGTCAAGACGAGCAGCTTTGCCTCGCCATTGCACGCATCTTGCTGCAGGCTCCGCCCTGGGTGCTCATCGACGGCACGTTCGGTTCCCTCGACGACGACGTGCTCGAGCTGGTCATCGACGTCTTCACCAACGAACTGCAGCGCAGCGGTGTCATCCACATCGGCGGCCCCGCTCAGGCGCACCCACTGTTCACACGCGTCCTGCATCTAGTCAAGGCCCCCCGGACTCGGAAGAGTGCAGAATGAGCAAGCCTAAGCGGATGGCGAATTGCCTCGTGTTGTTTCTTTACGTTGCGATATCACAGTCATGGGCTGCTGTGCCGTATCTCGAATTTCACTCTCCCTCATCCGCGGACGACGCCGCGGCCGCCGAGGCCATGCGCGATTTGGCTGCGCGCCTGGTTCCCGTCTATGAAGAATCCGATCCTGACCGCTATCTCGCGAATTTGTCCGCCATGCAAATGGTGGCACGCAACTATGCGGCCGCGGACGTGTCGCGGCAATCGTTGCGCGATCGCCGGCGACGCTCGAACGCCGGCCGGCCGGTCGGCCGTGAAGTGATCTACGACATGTACGCGCACGCGAGGGCCATGGAACAGGTAAATCTGGTTCCATTCGCGGAAGGATTCGCGAAGTCGTTCCGCGACGTGGTCCCTCGCCTCAATGATCAGGACGCCTACGCGGTCACGGAATGGCTCGGGACTTCTCCGGCTGTGTTTCGGTTTGCTCTGCAAAAATCATTAGATAAGCAGCGAGCCCAAGACAGCATTGGACAATCGGAAGCGGTGGAACTGATTTGGGCGTACCTTGCCTTCGATGCCTATCGGACCTTCGGCCCCTTGGTCGGTTCGCTCGATGCTGAGGACGATCGTCGACGCTACACGGTCGATAATGAAGTCACGATCGAGACTGCGGACGGAGCGAGCATCGCCGCTGTGCTGGTTCGCCCGAACAGCCCCTCCAAACCGCTTGCCACCCTGCTTGAGTTCACGATCTATGGTTCACGGAACTACGCCAAGGAGTGCGCAGCGCACGGCTATGTGGGGGTAGTGGCTTACGCCCGCGGAACGCGTGGGAGTACTCAACAAATCGTTCCCTATCAGCACGACGGCGACGATGCGCGCGCGGTCATCGATTGGATTACTAAACAACCTTGGAGTGATGGTCGGGTGGGAATGTACGGCGACGGCTATAGCGGCTTTACCCCGTGGGCGGCCGCAAAGCACCTGCCGCCCGCGCTCAAGGCTATTGCCACATCGGCAGCCAGCGCACCCGGAATCGATGTCCCCATGCAAGGCAACATCTTTCATAACTCCGCGTACCGGTGGTCCGCTTACGTGACCAACACCAAAGCATCGGACGAAAACGACTACTACGACGATGCACTGTGGCACGCGCTCGATCAGAAGTGGTACATCAGCGGAAGACGATACCGAGATATGGGTCGCCTGCACGGAAAACCCAATCCAATTTTCATCCGCTGGCTGAATCACCCGAGCTACGATCGGTACTGGCAGGAGATGATCCCTTACCGGGAACAATTCGCGCTCATCAACATCCCGGTGCTGACGACAGCCGGCTACTACTCAGGAAGCGAACTGGGCGCACTGTACTATTTCACGCAGCACTATCGATTCAACCCGCACGCCGACCATACGCTGGTTATCGGCCCCTACGACGATGCAGTGATGCAACGTGGGCCGTTGGCGACGCTGCAGGGGTATCAAGTCGACGCGGCCGCTCTCGTCGACCTTCGTGAGCTGCGTTATCAGTGGTTCGACCACGTCCTCAAAGGCGCCACAACACCGTCCTTACTGCAGAACCGGATCAACTTCGAAGTCATGGGCGCAAACGAGTGGCGCCACGCTCCATCGCTCGAAGCCATGGCCAAGGGGTCGTTGAGATTTTATCTGGACGCAACCGGGCCGGGCGGCGGCCACCGGCTGACGCAGCATAAGAATTCAAATGCGGCGTTTGTCCAGCAGAGAGTGAACTTTGTCGATCGCAAGGACGCCGCCTGGATGCCGTCTACCGATCTGATCAACGCGAGTCTGGCGACCCATAACGACGTGATGTTCGCGAGCGAGCCGCTGACGAAGCCGACCGAGTTCACGGGCCTTTTCTCCGGTCGGCTGGATTTTACCGTGAACAAGATGGACATGGATCTGAACATCATTCTGTACGAGCGCCTGGCCGGCGGCGACTATATTCGCCTGTTCAGCCCAGGCTTTGAGTTCCGCGCCAGCTATGCGCGAGACCGCGTTCATCGCCACTTGCTCAAGGCGGGCGAGCGCCAAGAGCTGACGTTCAAGAGCGAGCGGATGACGAGCCGACAGCTTCAGCCGGGCAGTCGACTGGTTTTGGTTCTCGGCATCAACAAGCGACCGGATCGCGAGATTAACTACGGAACTGGAAACGACGTGAGCGAGGAATCAATCGCCGACGGCAAAATTCCACTCAAAATCCGCTGGCATAACGACAGCTACATCGACATCCCGGTTCGCAGGTAGCATCAGACGCTCGGCAAGAAGTGTGGGACCGTTCGTCCATTGGCGGCGTGCTCGAAGCCCGACGCGAGCTTGATCAGCTTTGGTTCGCTGAAGGCCGTGCCGAAAAATGATAGCCCGACGGGCAGCCCGCGATAAAGACCGGCCGGCACCGTGATGTGCGGGTAGCCCGCGACCGCCGCGGGAGATGAGCATCCGCCCGTGTCCGAATCGCCGTTCACGGCATCGGTCAGCCAGGCGGGACCCGAGGTCAGCGTCACAATCGCATCGAGACCGTGCTCGCAGAGCACCGCGTCGATGCCGCCGCTGCGCGTCGCGGTCAGGCAGGTCGCGCGTGCGTCTCGGTACGCGGCCTCTTCCAGGTTGCCTTTGGCCTGTGCCTGGCGCAGCAGTTCCTGGTCGAACAGCGGCAGTTCCTGCGCTGCGTGCGCCTCATTGAAGCGAATCAAGTCCGCGAGCGATCGGACCGGGAATTCGCCGGGTAGACGTGCAAGATAAGTATTCAGATCGGCCTTGAATTCGTATAGCAAGACTTCCTGTTCCGCCGCCACCGCCGCGCCGTGCATGGGCAAATCGGCCGGGTCGACCACGATTGCGCCGGCGCGTTTGAGCGTTGCAACGCAGTTGTCCAAGAAGCCATTGAGGGGCGCGCTTTCGGCGAAGAAGCGGCGCGCGATTCCCAGCCGTGCGCCGCGCAAACCGTCGGGATCGAGAAAGCGCACATAGTCGCTTTCGAATCGTTCCCCAACGGCAGCGCTCGCCGGATCAGCGGCGTCCGGGCCCGCCATCACGCCGAGCAACACGGCAGCATCGCGCACGCTCCTCGCAAGAGGTCCCGCGGTGTCTTGACTGTGCGATATCGGCACGATACCGCCGCGGCTGACGAGTCCGATCGTCGGTTTCAGGCCAACAATGCCGTTGATCGAAGCGGGGCTCACGATCGAGCCGTCAGTCTCCGTGCCGACCGCAACGGCACAGAAGTTTGCAGCCACCGCGACCGCCGATCCAGAACTCGATCCGGAGGGCGTTCGATTGAGCGCGTAAGGATTGTGGGTCTGACCGCCTCGGCCGCTCCAACCGCTGGAGGAGTGACTGGAGCGAAAGTTGGCCCACTCGCTCAAGTTGGTTTTGCCGAGGATCACGGCGCCCGCGGCGCGCAAGCGAGCCACGAGCGGCGCGTCCTTTGGCGCGTACCAACCGTCGAGTGCCAGCGACCCGGCGGTTGTCATCATGCGATCCGCCGTCTCTATGTTGTCCTTCAGTAGTATCGGCACGCCGTGAAGAGGTCCCCGCGGCCCATGAGTTTGGCGTTCGCGGTCGAGCTCAGCGGCAATGTCGAGCGCCTGCGGATTGGTTTCAAGAACCGCGCCCAATTCCGGGCCACGGCGGTCGAGCGAACTGATGCGATCCAGGTAGATTTGAGTCAGCCGCCGCGACGTCAAACGGCCGTCGGCGTAGGCAGCGGCGATGTCCGCCAAGGTCAGCTCCTCGATAGCGGCCGGAGCCTTGGCGCTCACGGCGATTTCGGGGGCTGCAAGTGCGGCAACCGTGGTTGCCAGGAGAAAGTCGCGTCGATCCATTTTACGAATCCCTTCCGTTTGACTTGTTAGAGTTCCGCCGCGATAGAATCGGGGCGTGGTTCGTAGTATCAGGGAATCCGGAGGGCTCTGCATGAGCGAAGAAATCGTCTTTTACCACAACCCCCTTTCGCGCGGTCGCATGGTGCATTGGATGTTGGAAGAAAGCGGTGCACCCTACAGGTTCGAACTGCTGAGTTTCGACAAGGGCGAGAACAAAAAACCCGCATTCCTGGCGGTGAACCCCATGGGGAAGCTGCCGGCCATCGTGCATCGCGGCACGGTTATAACCGAGTGTGGCGCCATCATCACCTACCTCGCCGACGCCTTTCCCGCAGCCAAGCTCGCCCCGGCCAATGACGACTCCGCGCGAGGGACGTATCTGCGGTGGATGTTCTTTGGCCAGGGTTGCATTGAGTCCGCGTTGATCGATCGCATGTTGTCGCGGCCGCCGGTCGACAGACCCGCCGCACTCGGGTACGGCAATTACGACGACGTGGTGCACGCGCTCGAAAAAGCATTGACGCCCGGACCTTACATTCTGGGGAACCGCTTTAGTGCGGTCGATGTGTACGTAGGCTCCCAGATGGGGTTTGGAATGATGATGAAAAGTCTCGAGCCACGGCCGATATTTCAGAGCTATGTGGGTTTGCTCTCGCAGCGCCCGGCGTACAAACGCTTCAATGAGCAGAGCGACAAATTAGTTGCGCAAATGAAGCATCAATCCACGATCGCCTGATAGACGTATGCGTGCGACAAACCACGCACGTCGGGAACGCCGAGGACCGCGGCCGCGCCGGTACCCGCGACTTGTTGAATCATGCCGATGACGATCAAATCGTCGGTCGGATCGATCCAGAACCAGGTGCCCGCGGCGCCGCCCCACCAGAACGTGCCCTTGCCGTAGTAGCCCCCTGCGGCGACGGCATCGGTGTAAACGGCGAAGTCCAGCCCAAATCCGGCGCCCGGCACAAATATCGGCATCGCCGGCGGCAATACATTGGTGCGCATCAGTTCGACGCTGCGCGGCGAGAGCAGCCGCACGCCCCCCAGTTTTCCGCCGTTTAACAGCATCTGGCAGAAACGCATGTAGTCCGTTGCGGTCGAAACCAGGCCGCCGCCGCCGGACGATAGCGCAGGCTTTGCGGAGAAGTCGTGATTGAGACCGCCGCGCACGACTTGCAACTGACCGTCCTTGTCGTAGACATAAAACTCCGCAATGCGCTTGAGTTTTTCCGTCGGAACATAAAAGCCGGTATCGACCATGTCGAGCGGTTTGAATATGCGCTTCTCCAGGAATTCCTCCAACGGCATGCCGGAGAGCTTTTGTACGATGTAGCCCTGAATGTCCGTGGATATGCTGTAGTGCCATTCGCTGCCGGGCTGCGCGTTCAGGGGCAATTTTGTGACGCGCTTGATCATCTCCTCCAGCGTGTTGTTGACGTCGAGGACGTTCACTTCGCGCTGTAGCTTATCGACCGGCGTGTTGCTGAAGTATCCATAAGTAAAACCACCGGTGTGCGACATCAGCTCGCGCATTGTCACGGGGTGAGTCTGATCCTTCAGAACCATATTGCCGCCCGCATCCGTGCCGTACACTTTTAGGTCGGAGAACTCCGGAATATATTTGGCGACCGGATCGTTGAGCTGCCACTTTCCTTCTTCGAACAGCATCATCATGGCGACGCCGGTGATCGGCTTGCTCATGGAATATATGCGGAAAATGCTGTCCTTTTGCATCGGAAGATTGGCGGCGATATCCCGTTTACCCGTAGCTTCGAACTCGACGACCTTGCCGTGACGCGCGACCATGGTCACGACGCCGGCGAGGCGGCCCTGATCCACCAGGCTCTTCATGCCGTCACCGAGCCGGGTGAGGCGCTCGCTGGACATGCCGACACTCTCCGGCTTGGCGGTCGGCAATGCCTGTTGGCCGGCTGCGATCGAGGGCTGTAGGTGTACGGTGGCGGTTAGGGCCAGTACGATGAGCGGTGCACGCATGCAGGGGTTCCTATGACTTTGTTTTTGGAAGAGCCGCAAGCGCAGTGTATCCCGGGTTTCACTCTTTCTTCGACAGTGGTTGCCTTGCGAGTAGCCAAATCCCGGCAATTACCAGCACGGTACCCGCCGCTACCCACGCGGTAAACGGCTCGCCCAGCAGCATGACCGCCATCAGGATCGTGGACAGCGGACCGATGGTTCCGGTTTGCGCGGTCAGTGAGGCGCCGATCCGTTCGATCGCCATCATCACCATGAGGACAGGCGCAAAGGTGCACACGGTGGCGTTCAAGGCCGAGAGCCACAGGACTTGGGGTGCCACTGCCATAGCAGTCCATGGTCTTAATACGAAGAATTGGGCGATGCAAATGATGCACGCTACGCTCGTCGCAAGGCCCGTGAGACGCAGCGCCCCGAGGCGCATTACTTCCTGGCCGCTATAGGCCAGATATGCCGCATAGCTGACGGCGCTGCCGAACACGAGAGTCGCGCCCAGCGGCACATTCGGGCCCTGTATCGTTACCTCTTTGCCGAACACGCACAGCACGCCGGCATAGCTCACGGCGAGCGCGATAATCTGCCTGCGCGTTACCTTGCGCTGAAACAGAAGGACGCCCAATCCCAGCACCAGTGTTGGATTAAGATAGAGAATGAGGCGTTCCAGACTCGCGCTGATGTAACGCAGTCCTGCAAAATCGAGAAAACTCGCGAGATAATAGCCGCAAAAACCCAGCCCAAGCACGGCCCTGGCATCGCGCCATGTAAGCGGCGGTTTACCTCGTCCTGCCCACCACGTGAGGATCAGAAACATGGGTAGCGCGAACAGCATGCGATACATGATCAAAGTGACCGCGTCGACTCCGTACCGATACGCCAGCTTGACAATAATGGCTTTGCCGGAGAACGCTATCGCACCGACAGACGCGAGCAGTAAGCCTCGCCGTCTGGCAGCCGAGGAACCGTGGAGCGTGGGAGTGTTCGTGTTCATGCGGCTTGTATTCTACGGAGTCGCCCGCTTGGGGACGCGCGCATCAGAGCCGCAGATCACCGCGACGTTTCAGCGAAACTGCGCGCCGCGGCCGCGAGTAATGTTGAACTGCCCGGAAACCGTGAAGTCTCATATAATCAAAGCCATTCAACTCAATCCATCGACAGGCCAATGGTGACGTTATGAAAAAGCCCACGACGTTTCGTTCTCTGTGTTTGGTTGTCTGCGGCGGTATCGCCGCACTGGCGATGAACGCGCCCGCGTTCGCGCAGCACGCGGGCGGCGGCCACGC
>PMMB01000208.1:0-835 GCA_003165495.1 Gammaproteobacteria bacterium
ATCGGCACGTGCCGGCACTCCGGCAATCCGCGCAGCGCACTGCACACGTCGAAGCCGCTCATGCCAGGCATGACCACGTCGAGCACTACGCAATCCGCGGGATGCTCACGAAATTGACTCAGCGCAGTCACGCCGTCCGCCGCCGTGATGACGCGAAAGCCCGCCATTTCCAATGCGGTTCCGGCCAGCAACCTGGCGCCGGGATCGTCGTCGACAACCAGCACGGTTGGCGGAATAGTGACTTGATTTTTGAGTGTGTTCATCGGTTCCTTTGACAGCTATGCGCGGCACCTACGCGGCGTTGGACGACCGCTCGAGGATCAGCGCGGCGCAAAATTCTTGATACTCTCTGCGGATTCTCGACACCAGCGGCGCGGCCTGCGTTATTCCGCCCTCACGCACCAAGGCTTCGCATTCCTTGGCGACCAGTGCCAGGCGGGTGCCCCCCAAATTCGCGGTGCTGGACTTGAGCGTGTGCACGGCCTGCGAGAGCGCCTCGGCGTGCATATTCGCCGCCGCGGTCTCGATCGCACCGATCAAGCTCGGCGAATGTTGCAGGTACAAGTCGATCATCGACGTTAGAAGCGCCGGCTTCGCGAGCGCGGCGATGTTGCGCAATACGCCGGCATCGATCAGCGGTACCCGCGACAGATCGCGCCGCTCGGATTCGGGTAGTGCTCGCAGCGCCAGCCAGCGCCTGAGCAGCGTTGCCAGTTGTTGCTGAGTAAATGGCTTGCTGAGGAAATCATCCATTCCGGCAGCGAGGCATCGTTCGCGGTCTCCCTCCATGGCATTCGCCGTCAACGCGATGATGGGCACTCGCGCAACGCCCGAG
>PMMB01000208.1:924-2551 GCA_003165495.1 Gammaproteobacteria bacterium
GCCACCTCGCGGTTCACCGGGTTGTCCTCGACCAGAAGGATTTTGGGCAGTATTTCGCGATTGCCGGCGTTCTCGTCGACGATCGGCGCGCGCAAGCCGGCGAGATTCAATCGGGGCAAGCGCTTCAGGTTCGGCGACGCCTCGATGATGGGCTCCAGCCGCACTTCGAACCAAAATGTCGAACCGCGATTGACCTCGCTATGGACACCGATCTTGCCGCCCATCAAGTCGGCCAGTTGTTGGCATATGGCGAGGCCGAGACCGGTGCCGCCGTACTTTCGGGTGGTGAACGAGTCGGCCTGGCTGAAGGCAGTGAATATATGGGCTTGCGCCTCCTCGGATATGCCAATGCCTGTATCGATGACCTCAAAGCGCAGCAAACCATCCTTGCCGACTGCCCTGACCCGCACGATGACTTCGCCGGAGTCCGTGAACTTGATGGCGTTGCCGACAAAGTTGATCAGGACTTGCCGCAGACGCATGGGATCGCCGCACACCGTGCCGGGTACGTCGAGTTCGATGGCGCATGCGAGTTCCAGGCCTTTCGCATGGGCCCGTCCGGCGAAGATCTCGATAGTTTCTTCCACGGCTTCGCGCAAGCCGAATTCGACGCGCTCGAGTTCGAGTTTGCCCGCCTCGATTTTCGAGAAATCCAAGATATCGTTGATGATCTGCAACAGCGCTTCGGCGGAATGAGAAATGGTTTCCGAGAGGTGCCGCTGGCGTGCAGTGAGTTCGGTCCCCTGCAGGAGTTCCGACATGCCCATGACGCCGTTCATCGGCGTACGAATTTCGTGACTCATACGCGCAAGAAACTCGCTTTTGGCGCTGCTGGCCCGCTCCGCCGCCTCTTGGGCTCGATTTGCTTCGCCGATTGCAAGCTTGAGGTCCAGGTTGGCATTGCCCAAATTTATCGTGCGCTCCTCGACTTGCTGCTCGAGGAATTGGCGGTACTTCTCCAGCCGCGAGTCGCGATGCCGAATCTGCCCGAGCATTTGATTGAAGCCGTCGATGAGCGAGCCGACTTCATCGTGAGAACTACGTTCGACGCGCAGACTGTAGTCTTCTTCCAAGGATACCCGCTGCATGGTGTTCGCCAAATTGACGATGGGTCCCGAGATTTGCTGTTGCAGCCATGCGGCAAACCAGTTCGCCGTCAACACTGCGGCCGCGATCGCCGCCAGCGTGATGAGGAGGTAACCGGGCCAATCCGGATACAGCACCGCGAGCGGCACTTGTATGTGGACGAACCCCAGTACCTGATCGTTGCGCACGATGGCCGCGATGATGTGGAATTCGCTTCCCTGCAAGAACAGCCGCGGATGCTGCGGATCGACGGTGGGTGCCGCATGCGGGATTGCAAAGGAGTTTTGCGTGGCCGCCGATTCCAAGTGCGCATCGCTTTGGCCACGGCGGTAGGTGGCGAGCTTTTGGCCGTTTGACGCGAGGACTTCGGCATCACTCACCAGCCACTCATCGCGCAGTCCACTCATGGCCTTGAGAGCTGCCTTCTCATCGCCGAGCCGCAGCGCATCGATCGTGCTCACGCCGGTGACCCGGGCAACCCGTGCGGCGCTCCACTGCAAGTCGTCGCGCAAATGCAGCAGGTTCATCGCAATGTGCGCGA
>PMMB01000239.1 GCA_003165495.1 Gammaproteobacteria bacterium
ATCGATGTGATCGCGGCGCGGGAACTTGGGGTAGGCGTGTGCAATGTGCGCGGCTACTGCACCTCGTCGGTGGTGCAACACGTATGGGGACTGATTTTGAGTCTTACCCAGCATATTTGCGGCTATGCGCGGCTGGCGGGCAATGGCTCGTGGGCCCAGAATGAGGTGCTCACGGTGCTTTCCCACCCGATCCGCGAACTCAATGGCCGCATCTTCGGCGTGGTCGGTTGGGGCGAATTGGGCCGCGGCGCGGCGCGAGTGGCGGAAGCCTTCGGCATGCGGGTCGTCATCGCCAACCGTCGCGGCGAGAGTCCAAAGCCTGATCGAGTGGAACTGCAACAACTACTGGCCATGTCGGATATCGTTTCTCTGCACTGCCCGCTCAATGACTCGACGCGCGGCCTGATCGGCGCACGCGAATTCGCGCTCATGAAACCCGACGCGCTACTGATCAACACGGCCCGGGGCGCATTGGTGGACGGCGGCGCGCTTGCCGCCGCGCTCAAAGCGGGCCGGCTCGGCGGCGCGGGAATCGACGTCCTGCCACAGGAGCCGCCGCGGGACGGCGACCCGTTGCTCGATCCGGATATACCAAATTTGATCTTGACGCCGCACGTGGCGTGGGCAGCGCGAGAAGCCCGGCAGCGCTGTCTCGATGAGGTGGCCGCCAATATCAAGGATTTCGCAGGCGGCGGACGCCGCTCACGGGTCGTCTGACGACCCGCGGATCCGGCGGCGCGCCGCGCGCCGCCCCGCACGCCTGCTGCGCGCGCATTCAGCCCCTGGCTAGCTTCTTTTCCTTCTTCGCAGCCCGCTTTTCTTCTAATGTCTTGGCCGGTTTCTTTTTTTCTTCTTTCTTTCGATCCATACCCTTGCCCATGATTCACTCCTCGTTTAATCAACCAATAGAACATCAATTCTTCGCGTTGCGCCGGCTCAACACCTTGCGCTCGGCATGCTTGCCGTCCGGGCGCCGGCCACCGGGGTGCCGGCCGGCCGTATCTCGCGGCGGCTTGGGCGGCTTCTCATCGACCCGACTGATACGAAGCTCACGGCCCACGACGCGCACCTTTTGCAATTCCTTGAATATCTGCTTCGGCATTCCTTCCGGCAAGTCCACGAAGCTATGATCCTCCCGAATGTCTACACGGCCGATATGCACTCCCTCGATCCCTGCCTCGTTGGCGATGGCGCCGACGATGTTACCGGGCTTGATTCCATGTACCGACCCTACTTCGATGCGAAAAGTTTCCATTAGGCTGGTGGCGGATTTGGCGCGGGGTTTGCGTGCCGCCGAAGAATCCGCGCCGGCCTCGGCGAAACTCGCGGTCGTTCGCGATTTTTCGGTTGCCGCGGGTTTCTCGAATACCGGCGCAGCATCGCGAGACCGCGGGGGCGCTTGCGCCCTTTGTGGGCCGTCGCGCCCGTCGCGCCCGTCGCGTGCCCGCGGGCTCGGAGCGTAGGCCTCCGCGGGCCGCTCTGATTTGCCCGTCAGCAGTAACGGCGTCGTGCCCTGCGACAAGCTCGCCAGCGCGGCGGCAATGTCGATGAGCGGCAGACCGGTTTCAGCCTCCCATTGTTCCAACATGGGCCGGAAAGCCGCTGCTTCCCCGTTGGCAATGGTCTCTGAAACCCGCTGTTTGAATTTCGTGATTCGCAGCGCGTTGACCGCGTCGACCGTCGGCAGGCTCATCGGCTCGATAACCTGCCGCGTGGCACGTTCGATGGCGCGCAGCATATTGCGTTCGCGGGGAGCGATAAAAAGTATCGCCTCGCCCTTGCGTCCCGCTCTGCCCGTGCGGCCGACGCGATGCACGTAGGACTCCGTGTCATAGGGCACGTCGTAGTTCACGACATGACCAATGCGTTCGACGTCCAGGCCGCGGGCGGCCACATCGGTGGCGACCACGATATCGATTTGACCGGCTTTGAGTCGCGCAACGGTGCGCTCGCGCTGGGGTTGGGGAATGTCGCCGTTGAGTGGAGCGGCGGCAAAACCGCGTGCTTCGAGTTTTTCGGCGAGTTCGACCGTCGCCTGCTTGGTGCGGGTGAATACCAGCATGCCGTCGAAGGTTTCGGCCTCGAGTATCCGCGTCAGCGCGTCCAGCTTGTGCACGCCGCTGACGATCCAGTACCGCTGACGGATGTTGGCCGCGGTGCTGGTCTTGCTCTTGATCGTTACTTCGATCGGCGAGCGCAGATGTTTCGACGCGATGCGGCGAATCGGGGCGGGGATGGTGGCGGAGAACAGCGCCACCTGCCGCTGTGGCGGCGTCTGTTCGAGGATGCTTTCGACGGCATCGACGAAGCCCATGCGCAGCATTTCGTCGGCTTCGTCCAGCACCAACAGGGTCAACCCCGTGAGCTTCAAGGTGCCGCGATTCATATGATCGATGACACGTCCCGGCGTTCCCACGACCACGTGCACGCCGCGCCGTAAGGCGTTGAGTTGCGGCTGGTAGCTTTGGCCGCCGTAGATCGGCAGCACGTGAAACCCCTTGAGATGCGCGGCATACTTTAAAAACGCCTCGGCCACTTGCAGGGCGAGTTCGCGGGTGGGCACCAACACCAAGACCTGCGGTTCATGCTTGGACAGATCGATGCGTGTCAACGCCGGCAAGGCAAAGGCGGCGGTTTTGCCGGTGCCGGTCTGGGCCTGCCCAAGCATGTCCGCTCCTGACAGCAGCACGGGAATCGTCGCGGCTTGAATCGGCGAGGGAGACTCATAGCCGACGTCGGTCAACGCACGGAGCACGGGCTCAGACAGTGCAAGGTCACGGAAGCTCGTCGCGCTAGGACTTTCGTCCGCAGGAACTGCACTCATAGGAATCGCCTTGGAAAGGAGCAGCAAGTCTAGCGGTTTGACCGGGTATTGCTACCATGTGCGTTATGGGACGCATATTCGAAGTCAGAAAACACGCGATGTTTGCGCGTTGGAACCGGATGGCAAAGCAGTTCACCCGCGTTGCCAAAGATATCGCTATTGCAGTGCACGCGGCCGGTCCCGACCCTGCCGCGAACCCCACGCTGCGCCGTGTGTTGCAGAATGCACGTGCCGTCAACATGCCGAAGGACAAGACGGATGCGGCGATTCGCCGCGCCTCGGGTAAGGAGGCGGCCAACTACCAGGAAGTCGTCTACGAGGGTTACGCACCGCATGGCGTCGCCTTGCTGGTCGAAACCGCGACCGACAACCCCACCCGTACCGTGGGCAGCGTGCGCAATATCTTCGCCAAAGGCGCCGGCAATCTTGGCACCACCGGCAGCGTCAGCTTCTTGTTCAAGAAGATGGGCGTGTTTCGTTTGGACCCCAGCGTCGTCAAGGATCAGGACGAACTCGAACTGGATTTGATCGATTACGGCCTCGAAGAGATGGGCGACAGCACCGGAGATAAGGGCGAGCCGCAACTGGTGATTCGCGGCGCCTTCAATGATTTTGGCAAGCTGCAGGAGGCTCTCGAGAAGCGAGGCATCACGCCGCTGTCCGCCGAGCACGAGTACATCTGCGCGATGCCGATCGAACTACCCGAGATCCAAGCGGCCGAGGTCTTAGGACTGATCGACAAACTCGAACAAGACGATGATGTGCAAAAGGTCTTCCATTCCTTGGCATGATTCGGCAGCGCCGGGGTGCAGGCAGCCCGGCGCTGCGTTCGATCCCTTAAGCATTGTTCATCCTGTCATCCCGCGCGTTGCCGTCGCGTTGTTCTCCATGAGACACAAAATCTCTAGGAGTACGGGTCATGAAGAATCTACCTAAGTTATTAATTTCATTGAGTTTACTGGCGGTAGTCACGGCCGGCTGCGTGGTCGCCCCGGCAGGCTATTATCACAGAGGCTACTACGGCCCTCGCGTGGCGGTGGTCGCCCCGGCGCCGGTAGTCGTGGTGCGGCCGTAGCGGTTTCCTTAGGTCATGGGATGGGCCCCATTATGGTGGAATGGGCCCAATGAACCACCGGCTGCAAGCGCGGCGACACCATGCTCAGGGCCTTGGGGAAATCGACCCAGCACGCTTCATGGTGCTCCGGCTTGCCTAGATCAGGATTGACGGGCAGCCGCACCTGCGTCTCCTTGCTGCGTGCGATGTAATAGCGAGAAATCTTGCCCTTGTTGTAGGGGCCCGTTTCCATGAACGCCAAACCCCAGTCGAAGGACAGGTCATCGAGCGTCGTCTCCTCTTGAACTTCGCGCAGGGCGGCATCGATCGGCTCCTCGCCCGCCTCGACCAGACCCTTGGGGAAATCCCAATTCCGATAGGCGCGCAGCAGCAGAAACTTGAGCTTGCGCTGCTCCAAGCTCACCACCACGACGCCGGAGGATAGTCGATAGGGTGGCGCAGCTGAAGACATCGTTGCTCTCCTTTAGGTCGGTGACTACACCCTATGCGGCCGCGGACAGCGGCGAGCGGATTAGGTGGTCGAAGGCACTCAGTGAAGCCTTTGCCCCCTCACCCACCGCAATGACGATTTGCTTGTAGGGTACTACGGTGCAATCTCCGGCGGCGAATACGCCGGGCACCGATGTCTGACCGCGCGCGTCGACCTCGACTTCGCCGCGCGTCGAGAGCTTGACCGTGCCCTTCAACCAGTCGGTATTCGGCACGAGCCCGATCTGTACGAACACGCCGGCGAGTTCCACGGTATTTAGGACGCCGCTCTGCCTATCCTTGTAGATGAGTCCGTTCACGCGCTCCCCGTCGCCCGTCACTTCGGTGGTTTGCGCGCCGGTGATGATCGTCACATTGGGCAGGCTCTGTAGCTTGGTTTTCAGGATCGCGTCGGCACGCAGTTGCGCATCGTACTCGATCAGCCATACGTGGCTCACGAGTCCGGCGAGATCGATCGCCGCCTCGACGCCGGAGTTGCCGCCGCCGACCACGGCGACTCGCTTGCCCTTGAACAGGGGGCCGTCGCAATGCGGACAGTAGGCGACCCCGCGGTTGCGGTATTCGCGCTCGCCGGGCACGTTGATTTCGCGCCAGCGCGCGCCGGTCGCAATGATCACCGACCGCGCCTTCAGGGCGCCTCCGCCGATCAGTTTCACTTCGATCAGGGCGCCCGGAATCAGCGCCTCTGCGCGCTGCAGATTCATCACATCGACATCATAGGTAGTGACGTGCTGCTCGAGACCGGAGGCCAATGTGTGACCTTGGGTTTCCTTCACGGAAATGAAATTTTCGATGCCGACGGTGTCGAGCAGCTGCCCGCCGAGCCGCTCGGCTGCGATACCCGTGCGAATACCCTTGCGCGCCGCATAGATCGCCGCCGCCGCGCCGGCCGGGCCGCCGCCAACCACCAAGACATCGAAGGGCGCCTTGGCGCGGAGGCGGGCGCCCTCGCGCGCCGCGGCGCCCGCATCCAACTTTGCGACGATTTCCGCAAGCTCCATTCGGCCCTGTCCGAAGGGCTGACCGTTCAGAAATACGGCCGGCACCGCCATCACTTGGCGCCGCTCCACCTCGCCTTGAAACACTGCGCCGTCGATCATGGTGTGGCGCACTTTCGGATTCAGCACCGCAATCATGTTCAACGCCTGGACCACATCGGGACAGCTTTGGCAGCTGAGTGAAACGAAAGTTTCGAAGTGGTAGTCGCCATCCAAATTGCGGATCTGTTCGACAGCGGCGGGATCAGCCTTCGGCGGATAGCCGCCGGTCTGCAGCAGGGCGAGCACGAGGGAGGTGAATTCATGACCCATCGGCAATCCGGCGAAACGCACCCGGGATTCGGTTCCGGGCCGACGCAGGGCGAACGAGGGCTTCACCTCTGCGTCGTTGCGCCGCACATCGATCTTTATCAGTCCGGACGCCGACTCGATGTCGGTCAACAGCTCGAGCATTTCGCGCGACTTATCGCTGTCGTCGACGGATGCGACGATTTCCACCGGCTGCAAGATCCGCTCCAGGTAGCCCTTGAGCTGCGTCTTTAAGTTGCTGTCGAGCATCGTCATCAGATCTTGCCGACCAAATCCAGGGACGGCGCCAGGGTGTCCGCGCCCGGAGTCCACTTCGCGGGGCACACTTCACCCGGGTGCGAGGCAACATACTGCGCGGCTGTTACTTTGCGCAGGAGTTCCTTCGCATCGCGGCCTATTCCATTGTCGTGAACTTCGATGATCTTGATCAGGCCCTGAGGGTCGATGACGAACGTACCGCGCAGCGCGAGGCCTTCTTCCTCGATCAGCACCTCAAAATTGCGTGCGAGCGCTGCGGTCGGATCGCCGATGAGCGGATATTGCACCTTCTTGATGGTGTCGGAAGTGTCATGCCACGCCTTGTGCGCGAAGTGCGTGTCGGTGGATACGCCGTAGACTTCGACACCCAGCTTCTTGAATTGGGCATAGTTGTCGGCGAGATCACCGAGCTCGGTCGGGCAAACGAACGTGAAGTCCGCAGGGTAAAACACCACGACGGACCACTTGCCCTTCAGGGTGTCGTTCGTCACCGGCACGAACTTGCCGTTGTGATAGGCGGTGGCCTTGAAGGGTTTGATTTCAGTGTTAATCAGAGACATTGGGTTGATCCTCGAACAAGTTTTGATACAGGCCGCCATCCTAGCAATCGTGTGCTCATAAGAGAATTTGATAATAACGATGATTTTGATAGAGTACGTCTATTGCTATAGTTTGCTTAATCGGGACAAAGGAATGAATCTCAAGGATCTCAAGTATTTGGTGGCGTTGGCCGACACGGGCCATTTCGGCAAGGCGGCCGAGCGTACCTTCGTGAGCCAACCCACCCTGTCGGCCCAGCTGAAGAAGCTCGAAGAGTACCTCGGAGTCAAGCTGGTCGAGCGCCAACCGAAGAATGTGCAGCTCACCGAGGTCGGTAAGCAAGTCGTGGTACGCGCCCGCCGCATGCTGAATGAGGGCGACGAAATCATCGCCCTCGCCCGCAACAACACCGATCCTTTCGCCGGGAAACTCAAGATGGCCTTGATCCCCACGATCGGGCCCTATTTGTTGCCGCGAGTGATGCCGAAACTTCGCAAGGCGCTGCCGCATTTGAGTCTCATGCTGTATGAGTACCAAACGGAATCATTGCTGAAGCGGTTGCGCGACGGCGAAATCGACCTTGGTATCATGGCGCTACCCGCCGCGCTGGACGGCATTGAGTCGCGCGAACTCTATGAGGAGGATTTCACGGTCGCCCTGCCGGTCAATCACCCCTTAAGCGCCAAATCGACCATCAAGGTGCAGGATCTGAAAGGGCATACATTGCTATTGCTGGAGGATGGCCACTGCCTGCGCGATCAAGCCTTGGAAGTCTGCAGTCGGGTCGACGTCCGTGAGGCCGAGGATTTTCGCGCGACCAGTCTCGAAACTCTGCGTCAAATGGTGATCGCCGGCCTCGGCATTACATTGCTGCCCGAACTCGCCGTGGAATATTCGTTCGGATCTCAGCGCGGCCTCGCCATCCGGCGCTTCACCAAGCCCGCGCCATCCCGCACCGTCGGCGCGGTATGGCGCAAGTCCAGCACGCGCGCCTCGGTCATTGCTGCGGTATGCGACGTCGTGGACCGCGTCGTGGCGAGCAAGACTTAAGTCTTGGGCCAATAGAATGGCTAAACGCCGGCCTGCAGCACGCCTTGCATCCAGGCCGCTCTCTGCCAAGCACGCCGATTGGGCGTTCCATGCGGATGACGATGAAGTGCTCGATGCTCTGGCCAGCGGGCGCCAAATGGAGAGCCTACGCGAATACTTTGGCGCACCGGCCTACGCGGAGCTGTCGGTACTCGCGGCGGCGGAAAAAAAGGCCAAGAAACCTCGAGGTCCTCGGGTTTTGATTCTGCCGGGAATCATGGGTTCGAAACTTGGGCTGTCGATGCGCGCCGCGGGCGCGAAGCATCGCAGGCGCGCATCCGAGGTACTGTGGATCGATCCGCTGCAGATTGCGGCGGGCCGATTGACCGCTCTGGCGTTGCCATTCGGCAAACCGGTCAAGGCGATGGGAGTGTTGCTCTTCTCCTACGCGAAGCTGAAATTGCAGCTTCAAATCGCCGGCTGCGATGTGAGTTTTTCTCCCTACGACTGGCGCCTCGGCCTCGACGAACTGGGTGCGAAACTTGCTGCACGGATTGCAAGGGACGGACGACCG
>PMMB01000364.1:0-1886 GCA_003165495.1 Gammaproteobacteria bacterium
GGGGATTTGCCCGATGGGTCAGCTTCCCGTGGATTTGGGCGCCGACCGCGGTTTCAATGATGGTGTAGTGAACATTGCCCAGAACGCGTGCTTTTGAGCCGAGTTCAACCCGATCGCTCGCCTCGATGTCGCCCTTGACGATGCCGTTCAGAATGACATTGGGCGCGATCACCGAGCCTTCTATGCCGCCGTGTTCGCTCACCGACAAAAAGGTGCCCGCGTTCGAGTCGCCTTTGACGTTGCCGTTGATATAACCGTCGACATGCAAGCCGCCTGCGAAGTCGACATCGCCGTTGATTCGGGTCTTGGCGCCGATCAAGGTGTCGATTTTCGCGTTCTTAGTATGTTTCTGTTTGAACATCTACATCACCCTTGCCCGGAGGAGTGGCGCTTGCCTCGGTTTCGACCGACATTCCCTGCGCCTTCCAAACGAATGCCTGTCGAAAACCGTGACTGGCATCTCTGTCTTTGCTGCTGTGAATCTCAACCCCGACGCGCGTCGGCTCGAAGCCCTGCGGCAACAATATGGGTTCGTCGTAATCCTGAAAGTAACGGAAGGAGTATGACAGGCTGACGCGTCGGTTAGGCGCCACCTGCCCAAAACTCAAGCTTGATGGTTTGCCCTGCAGCAGCCCATCGATGGTGATCGCCGCGTTGCCCGCCACCACCTTGTCGGGCTTTCCGGTCTGCATCAATACGAATTTCAGATGGTATTGACCTGGGGCCGTCTCCGGCACGATTTGCATCTGCTGCACTTTCACGTGAATACCTGAGTCGGGTTGCACCAGACCCCGGTAAAACGACAGGTCCTGGTTCAGGCGCGCGATTTGACTCTGCATATCACCCAGGCTGCGCTCGACCTGTTTGTAGCCCTCGCGATCAACGCGACGCGCCACTTCGGCGGCTTCCAGCTGGCTGCGCTGTTTTTCATTTTCCGCTTCGAGGTTGCGGATGCGCGCGCTCGCCGACAACGCGCCGCGCACGGAATCGACCACACGAAAGCCCGCGTCGTATCGGCCGATTTCGAACGCCGCGTACAGTACGCCCAAGGCCAATAGCACGGCCACGCCCACCAGCAACGCGCGACGCCTTGGCGCATGCGATCTGACGACCAATTTGCCGAACGAATCCGCCATACATCGACTCCGCGCCGTACACGCCAAGGGTAGGAGACATTACACGAAGCGGCGCCCCCGAAGACAGGCCTTTAGACGTTCGCCTGCCCTGCGTCGCGCCATACGGCGACAGGCAGCGCGTCACGGTATCATCCAAAGGGAAGCGGAAGGGAACACTCATGCTCTGGCTCAAAGCATTTCATGTCATCGCGGTGGTCACTTGGTTCGCAGGTCTATTCTATTTGCCGCGACTCTATGTCTATCACGCGGACGCCAAGGACTCGATCAGTATCGAGCGCTTCGTAATCATGGAGCGTCGCCTGTTTGCCATCATGACCATTGGCGCCGTTGCAAGCTTGGGATTGGGCGCGGCGATGCTGGTAGCGGCGCCCGTGTACCTAACCATGGGGTGGCTGCAGATCAAACTGTTGCTGGTGCTATTGCTGATCGCCTACCACGTGTTCTGCTACAAGCTGATGCGTGATTTTGCGAATGATCGCAACACGCACCGCCCCAAGTGGTACCGCGGATTCAATGAGGTGCCCTCGCTGCTGCTGATCGCCATCGTGCTGCTGGCCGTGGTCAAGCCTTTTTAGGCGCTGCGCGCCGAAACTACGGGGTCGATGCGACCCCGTCCTTGAGTATTTCCGGCCACCATTCCGGATAGGGCGGCAACCCTTCGGGAAACATCACCTTGCCCAGGTCGTGCAGTGCCCGCACGTAAACCCGCCGCTTGAAATAGACGACTTCGCGCACCGGGGTCCAATAGTC
>PMMB01000364.1:1892-4401 GCA_003165495.1 Gammaproteobacteria bacterium
AAACCAGCGCTGCTTCTGTCCGATGCAGCGGTCGCGTATATATTGTCTCGGCAGGCGATACCGCAACCAGCCGTTTGTCGAACCCAACACTTCCACGTCGCGGGGTTCCAGACCGATTTCCTCTTTGAGTTCGCGAAACAGCGCCTCTTCGACCCGCTCGCCGCGGTTAACGCCGCCTTGGGGAAATTGCCAGCCGCGGCCTCCGACGCGGCCACCCAAGAACACCTCCCCGGACTCGCGCGTCAGCACGATTCCCACATTTGCGCGAAAACCGTCCTTGTCGATGTAATCGATGGCGGGTTGGATGGGCATTGGACCAATTGTTCCATATCAACGGCTGCTTGTGGTCGCCGCGCAAGGGTCCTATGGTACGCGGCACATGAAAGCCAGCAGACTGCTTCCGTTATTGTCACTGATCGCATTATTGAGCCTTGGGCTCGCCATTTCGGTCGGCAGCACGTCCGTGCGCCTGGATACCGTGTTAACGGCGTTGGTGGACGGCCACGATTCCGTGGTGCGCGAAGTAATTTTGGATTTGCGCCTGCCGCGCGCCCTGAATGCCTTTAGTACCGGCGGCCTGCTCGCACTGGCCGGCGTGCTCATGCAGGTATTGTTGCGCAATCCTTTGGCGGACCCCTACGTGCTCGGCATTTCCGGCGGAGCCGCCGTGGCGGCCCTTGGCGCGATGTTGTTGGGTTTTGGCGGTTTGATCGTCGACTGGGCCGCGGGAACCGGAGCACTGGGCGCAACCTTCTTGGTGTTCGCGCTCGCCCACGCCCGCGGCGGTTGGACGCCGCAAAGACTGTTGCTCAACGGCGTGGTGGTCGCCTCAGGCTGCGCCGCGATCGTCAGTCTAATGCTCGCCTTGGGCGATGAAACTCGATTGCGCGGCATGCTGTTCTGGCTGATGGGTGATTTATCGTTCGCGCCCTTCTCACCGGTGGCGCTGTGCATGTTGTTGGCCGTCGGCGGGCTCGCTATCGCCGGCGCGCGCAGTTTGAACGTGTTGGCACGCGGCGAAATCGAATCCCAATCCCTGGGGGTGGCACTGTCGCCGGCACGAATTGCGTTGTTCTGCGCGACCGCCGCGCTGACTGCCACGGCTGTAACGACTGCGGGAGGAATCGGTTTCATCGGGCTGGTCACGCCGCATCTGGTGCGGCGGGTTGCGGGCAGTAACCACCGTATCGTCGTGCCGGCATCGATACTGTTGGGCGGCACACTGCTGATCTTGGCCGATACTCTGGCGCGAAGCGCCGCGTCACCGCGGCAACTACCCGTCGGCGCGCTGACCGCGCTGATCGGGGTGCCGCTGTTCTTGATGCTGATGCGCCGTGAACGGCGCATCACTTCGTAGCCGCCCGCAGCGTCATATACGCTTACTAAGCGTGCTGGCGAACAGACGCGCGCATTGATTTACCGCATGCTGAAAATCTCTTAAACGGACCGCACCATGCCAATTATCCCAGTCGCGATGTCAGTTAGATTCGCCGGAGCCTCTGGGAGACTAAAGGCGGTTCGCGCACAGCGTTGGTTGCCCCGCTTCGTAGATTCCCCGGCTCCCGCGATGGATGCCCGATCGGCGAATAACATCGCCGACTGGTCCAGCTATTTGCCGGCGGACTGCGTTGATGCGATGGTTTCCCTCGGTTGGGATCGCACGACCTGAACATGCAATGCGCGCAAACAGAAATTCGGACACAGGGATAAGACGCTCCGCCGCCGCTCCAGCGCTAGGCTCCGAGTTTGATAAATTTCTTTACGCGCCCGTGGGCGAGGTCAACGATGATATGCCGTTTAGCGTTTTATCAGCGCTAGCCCGACAGAACGTTGATCCTTGGGAAGAAGCTGCTGAGTTGGCGCAATTGCCCACGGAGTCGGCCATCGTGCGACTTACCTCTGCGATCTCTTCGGCAACAAGAGGACCCTCGACCGGGTCCGACACGACAGCAAATGCTGCTCGTCTGGTCGCCCTGCTCCCGCGGTCTCGGTCCACCGGAATCAATATCCCCTGGTACGACAAGTTGCCTAACCCAGCGCCTCGCAATTTTGCGCCGCTCATTATTTATCTTATCGTTGGCGCGCTGATTATCGTCTCAGCGCTGCTCGGCAACTAACCCAGCGACCGTTCGCAACGCAGCATCTGCGCACAAGAATCCGGCGCTGTTTTGTCTTAAAAGTACCCGGGGACAGCAGTTTCTACATAAGCGGGTTACCGCACAGAGAGCGCGGCACAAACTGTGTAATTGTTGCATCTCAACACCCAGAGAGGGAGCAGATCCATGGAAACGGATACCCGCCAGCCGGTGCAAGTATTCGTCGACTTGCAAACCGAATCGTCGGACGCTGCCGCGCCGGTCGAAGTGCCGGTTAACGGTACCGCCGCAGCACGCTCGGACGAGAATATTTCGCAGTGGAACTCATATTTGCCGGCGGACTGTGTCAAAACCATGATTGAAATGGGTTGGCATGTCACGACTTGATCATCGGTACTAGCTACGCCGCTGGT
>PMMB01000064.1:0-1869 GCA_003165495.1 Gammaproteobacteria bacterium
TCGTCCCTCAAGCGCAGCATCAGTTCGAAGTGTTCGCGCTCGTGTAGCGTCGCGCCGATCGGCACGATCGGTTGAAAAAACAGCTCAAAGCGGCTCTCGTCGCAGGCTCGCGTCAGCTTCGAGACCCAGTGCATTTCGCGATGTCGCTCGGGCACGTCGTCGGGCTTGTAGAGTTGGACGCGATTGCGGCCAAGATCCTTCGCCGAATAGCAGGCGACATCCGCGGCGCTCATGACGTTGGCGACAGTCGGCGTATCGTTGGTGATTTCGACGATGCCTATACTCGCGCCGACCTCGAGCGCGCCGTCCTGCCAAATGAATCTAAAATCGCGAATTGCCTGGCGCAGGCTTTCCGCGATGCGCAGCGCCTGATCCAGCGAACAACTTTGCAGCAAAATACCGAACTCGTCCCCGCCCAGACGCGCCAGGGTGTCGCCGCTGCGCACCCGCGATTGCAACACACCGGTGATCTGCTTCAGCAACTGATCTCCCGCCGGATGCCCGCAAGTGTCGTTGACCAACTTGAATTGATCCAAATCGAGATACAGCAATGCATGGCGACCGCCCGCATCTTGTCGTGCGTTCTCGACCGCGGCGGTTAGACGATTTTCGAATTCACGCCGGTTGATCAATCCCGTCAGTGCATCGTGGCTGGCCTGGTAGTACAGCGCACGGTGCAGACGACGTTCCTTGCTCACATCGTGGAACACCATGACGGCGCCGATGAGATTACCGGCGCGATCGCGGATCGGTGCCGCCGAATCCTGGATGGCCAGTTCCTGGCCTCGACGATTCACCAGTACCGTGTGCTCGGTGAGCCCCAGCGTTTGTCCCTCGCGCAGACAGCGCATGACCGGGCTTTCGCGGGCGTCCCGCGTTGCCTCATCGATGACGACCAACACGTCACCGATGAGCTGCGTCTGCGCTTCGCGGTTTTCCCACCCGGTCAAGCTCTCGGCGACCGGATTCATGTAATCGATACGGCCCTCCGAATCGGTGGTAATGACCGCGTCGCCGATCGATTGCAAGGTGACTTGGGCACGCTCTTTGGCCTGGAAAACTGCCGTTTCCGCCTTTTTGCGTTCCGTGATATCGGTGAGCGTCCCCTCGTAACCCGTGACCCGGCCCTGCTTGTCGCGCACCACCCGGCTTGAGTCCATGACCACGAGCATGGAGCCGTCCTTGCGGCGCAAAATATATTCTTCGTTGCGCAACTCGCCTTCGCTCTCCACGCGGCGCACGAAGGTTTCGCGGTCGCTGGGGTACCAATACAGCGCCGGCGCTGGCACTTGATAGAGTTCCTCGGCCGAGCCGTAACCCATCAGATTCACGAATGCCGGATTGGCGACGAGAATGCGGCCGTCGCGCGAAGTTTGGTACACGCCTTCCATCATGCTTTCGAACAACCCGCGAAATTTCACTTCGCTGTTGCGCAATGCGTCTTCGGCGCCGCGGCGTTCGATGGCGATCCCGGCAATCTGCGCCATGCGCGCCATCAGCTCGTGATCCCTCGCTGACGGAATTCCCGGATGGCGCCGATAGACCGCGAAGGTCCCGACGATCCGCCCGTCCGAGGCGACGATGGGCGTGGACCAAGCGGCCCTTAAGGAAGCCTGCTGCGCGGAGTCGCGTCGAAATTCCCACAGCGCATCCGTATCGATGTCGGCGACGGTGATTTGACGCGCCAAGTACACGGCGGCAGCGCAGGAGCCATACCGGATGCCGATGGGCGCGCTGTCCATCGCCGCCACGAACTCGCGCGGTAAATTCGGTGCGACACTGAAATTCAATACCTGGCGTTCATGATCCAATAGGTTGATCGCGCAGTAGCTCTCCATCATGACCCGCTCGATCAGTTCGCAAATCGAC
>PMMB01000064.1:1902-5752 GCA_003165495.1 Gammaproteobacteria bacterium
CTGGCGCGAATCAGCCGCCGATTGGAACTCGGTAAGCGCACGAACCGCACTTCGCAAGGCATCGTTTGCCCCGTGGCGTCGCAGTGCGCCCATTCGAACACCGGCGCATCACCCGCGAGCGCGCCTTCGATAAAGCCGCGCGGCCGGCCAAAGGACGGCGTGCCGTCGGGCTGGTGCGCAGGGCTGATCTTGTCCGGGCCGCTGGCGAGCAAGGTCTCGCGGGGCATCTTGAAAAAGCGGCACGCATTGTCGTTGACGTCGACGAATTTACCCCTATCGACGTCGAATACGACAATCACCTCGGGGGCGTTCTCCACCAACGTTCGGTAGCGCGCCTCGCTTTCGCGCATCGATTGCTCGGCGAGATGTCTTTCGGTGATGTCGCGAATACTGACGATGTAGCCGTCGTGCCAATTGAGCTTGGCCTTGCTGACCGCGATCTCGACCGCGACACGATTGCCGCCCTTGACACGCCCCCAGGTCTGATGCGCCGCCAGATCCACGTGAGTATCGTCGATCTTGGCGGCGAAGCGCTCGAGAAAATCGCTTGTATCGCCGGCGATGTCGGGGAGCAAGAATTCGAGCGAGCGGCCCAGGATCTCCGCCAGCGCATAGCCGAAAATGCGTTCGCCGGTGGGATTGAAGGTTTCGATGTGCCCGGCATCGTCCACCGTGACGATGGCGTCCTTGACGTTGTCCAGGATGGCCTGCAGGTGTGAGGCGGTCTGCTCACGAATCTCGCGCGTGAGCGCTTGCGCCTCATCGGACATGAGCTGCATCGAGCGCACGATGCCGCGCCGTTCACCGTCGATTCGATCGTAGTGAGCACTGACCGTTTTGAGGAGCGTCTCGACATCGAGTTCGCCGCCTTTGCCTCGCGCCTCCGCGATCTGGCGCTCGAGCAGTTGATTCAGGCTGTCCGCAGGCTGCGTTGCCTCAATACGAATGGCGGCCGCGATATCGCGTGACAAGTCCCTTATCTCCCGCACTTAATCAACGGCGCGCCACGGCACCGGTGCAGTAGATGTTAGGGTGATCCCGCAATGGCGGTGTGACGGGCGTCTCGGTTCGACCAATAATCGGTTAAATTCTACGATCCCTGATCGGCCGTTTCGCGCTCCGAGCGCTTGCGCTCGTTTTCACGCAAATTGCGCTTACGCAGGCGAACGGAGGTGGGCGTCACTTCGATGAGTTCGTCGTCGTCGATGAACTCCATCGCCTGCTCCAGCGAGAAGCGGATAGGCGGCGTCAAGACCACATTTTCGTCCTTGCCTGCGGCGCGCATGTTGGTCAGTTTCTTACCTTTGAGCGGGTTCACGACCAGATCGTTGTCGCGATTGTTGAGGCCGATGATCATCCCTTCGTACACCTCTTCCCCGGGACCGATGCACAGCCTGCCGCGTTCCTGCAGACTGAACAGCGAGTACGCTAGCGCCACGCCCTGGCCGTTCGCGATCAACACGCCGTTCGGACGCTGGCCCAACTCGCGCTGCACCAGCGGCCCGTAGTGATCGAATACATGATGCAGCAGACCGGTGCCGCGGGTCATGGTGCGAAACTCGGTCTGAAATCCGATCAAACCGCGCGACGGCATCATGTAGTCCAAGCGGATTCGGCCGCGGCCGTCCGCTTGCATGTCCTTGAGTTCCGCGCCCCGGCTGCCCAGAGCCGACATGATGTCACCCTGCGCATCGGCGTCGGCGTCGACCGTGACCTGCTCGTACGGTTCGTGCGCAGCGCCGTCGATTTGTTTGATGACCACGCGCGGTCGGGAAACCGCCATTTCATAGCCTTCGCGGCGCATGTTCTCCAGCAATACGCCGAGATGCAATTCGCCGCGGCCGAACACGACGAACTTGTCGGGATCCGCGGTCGGTTCCACTCGTAATGCCACGTTGTGGATGGCCTCGCGCTCCAGGCGCTCGCGGATCTGCCGGCTCGTCACGAACTTGCCTTCCCTTCCCAGAAACGGCGAGGTGTTCACCTCGAAAGTCATGCTGATCGTCGGTTCGTCGACCGTAAGGCTCGGTAGCGGCTCGACCGTCGCGGGGTCGCATAGCGTATCCGATACCTTGGGCTCGCCGATTCCGGCAAAGGCCACGATGTCGCCGGCGCTGGCCGACTCCACCTCGACCCGAGTCAAGCCATGGAAGCCCAATATCTGGGTGATCCTCTCAGAGCGCTGTTTGCCCTCGCGATTGACCACCGTGACCGCCATGCCGCGCTTGATCGTGCCGCGCTTGATGCGCCCGATGCCGATGGCACCGACGTAACTCGAGTAATCGAGCAGCGTGACCTGAAGTTGCAGAGGACCGTCCGCATCCACGTCGGGAGGCGGACAATGCTCGACGATGGTCTTGAACAGCGGCTGCATGTCGCCGTCGCGCACCGTCGAGTCCAGGCCGGCAAAACCGCGCAAGGCGGATGCATACACCACCGGGAAATCCAGTTGTTCATCGGTCGCTCCCAACCGATCGAACAGATCGAAGGTTTGATCCAGCACCCAACCCGGACGTGCTTCGTCACGATCGATCTTGTTGATGACGACGATCGGACGCAAGCCGTGCTTGAAAGCCTTCTGCGTCACAAACCGGGTCTGCGGCATGGGCCCGTCCACCGCGTCGACCAACAGCAGCACGCAATCGACCATGGCAAGCACGCGCTCGACTTCACCGCCGAAATCAGCGTGCCCGGGTGTATCGACGATATTGATGCGGTAGTCGCCCCAGGTGATCGCCGTATTCTTAGCGAGGATCGTGATGCCGCGCTCGCGCTCTAGATCATTCGAATCCATCACCCGCTCTTGCAGGTCCTTACGCGCGTCGAGAGTCCCGGATTGCCGTAGCAACTGATCCACGAGCGTGGTTTTGCCGTGATCGACGTGTGCGATGATGGCGATATTGCGAAGTTTCTGAGTCACAGTGAGGCCCCGGGGAAACCCACCATTATAGAGCCTTAAGCCGACTCGCGCCGTAGTTTCAGCGATCTACGATGATGGGAATGGAAAACACCCGTGACTCGGTGATTTCATCGTGTTTGAGCAATATGGTCAAATTCAGCAACAACACGCCTTCCGCGGTGGGCGTCACTTTGACGCTTTGGCGATAGACCTGTCCCGCCTCGACGTCGGGTAGAACGATTTGATTGGTGGGAAGGCCCAAGGTCAACCCGTCGCCGCCCGCAATCTGGATGTCCGCTGCGCTCGCGTCGATTTGCGGCAAGACCGCAATGTTGATGTCGAGCGCCTGTCCCAGCACCGGCCGTTGCTGCAGATCGAACTTGAGCGTGACGGGCACTTGAGCCTTGCCCTGGCTCGCCGCGTCCACCATGCCGGCCGTCAACTCCGCCGCGCTCGGCCCTTTCTTCGCAGCCACGGGCACGCTGATGTGCGGCTTGGGCGGGGGCGGTGTCCCTGAGTCCCGGTGGCAGGCACAAACCGCCGCTACGGTACAGAACATTAGAACTCTCGCAAACTTCATCCTCGTATGATCACCAAATATGCCGCCGATCACAACTCGAGCGGCGGACCAATGACCGCCGCAAGCTGATCTTCGAGCGCCCGGTAGTGCTGTTCCCAATAGCGCGGTTCTGCGAACCAGGGAAACGCTCGGGGAAAGGCAGGGTCGTGCCAGCGACGCGCCAACCACGCCGAATAGTGGATCATACGCAACGCGCGCAGGGGCTCGATGAGTACGATTTCGCTGCGGTCGAACGGCAGGAATTGCTCATACCCCTTCAGTAAATCGTGCAGCTCCGTGCGCATGTCCTGCTGGCCGCCCGCCAACAACATCCAGAGGTCCTGAACGGCGGGTCCGGTCAAACAATCATCGAGATCGACGAAGTGCGGCCC
>PMMB01000094.1 GCA_003165495.1 Gammaproteobacteria bacterium
CCGATCTGGTGTGGGTGGAGAACGCCAGCACGGATACCCAGGCGCTGCTCGACGGTGTGGCGGACGGGACCATCGATTACACCATTGCCGATTCCACGGAATTCGCGTTGGCGCACGATGCTCATCCGGAGCTGCGCATTGCCTTCGATTTCGCCGGCAGCCAATCGCTCGCTTGGGCCGCGAGTGCGCGTGACCCGGGATTTCTGCACGACATGGGCAACTACTTCGCGCGGCTCAGCGTCAATGGCGAACTAGCGGCGATCGTCAAACGCTACTACGGCCGCTCCGAGGATCTGGAGTTCGTCGGAGCGCGCGGTTTCATGCGTCATTTGCAAAGCCGCTTGCCGCTCTACAAGAAATGGTTCGAAGAGGCGGCGGAACAAAGCAGTCAAGATTGGCGCTTGTTGGCTGCCATCGGTTACCAAGAGTCGAAATGGAATCCCAGCGCGGCCTCGGCAGCGGGTGCCAAGGGGCTAATGCAGTTGACCGTCGATTCGGCGACCGAGGTCAAAGTTACCAACGTCTCCGACGCCAGGCAGAGCATCTTTGGCGGCGCTCGGTATTTCCGGCAGGTGTACGAAAAAATTCCGACCCATGTGCCGGAGCCGGATCGAACTTGGTTTGCGCTCGCCGCCTACAATATCGGCTACGGACATTTGGAGGACGCGCGAGTGCTGACGCAAAAGGCCGGCCGCGATCCGGATTCGTGGCAGGACGTGCGTGAGTTTCTGCCGCTGCTGGAACAGGAACATTGGTACACCCAGACCGAGAACGGATATGCACGCGGCTGGGAACCGGTGCGCTACGTGGACAACGTGCGCGGCTATCGGGATCTGTTGGAATGGGCCTGGGGAGCCGGCGGAGGTGCCGGCGCGGTTGCCTTGAATTAACGCCGCGTCTCGAAGAAATGCCGCAGCAGTGCAGCGCTTTCGCCGCTGCACACACCGCCGAATACGTCGATGCGATTCGCGAGCTTAGGTTCGCGCGGCAAATCGATGACGCTGCCGCAGGCACCGGCTTTTTGATCCCAGGCGCCGAATACCACTCGCGACACGCGTGCATTGAGCGCGGCGCCCATACACATCGCGCACGGCTCCAAAGTCGCGTATAGCGTGGTTCGTGCGAGCCGATAATTGCGCTGCCGTTGCGCGCCGGCGCGCAGCGCGACGATCTCTGCGTGTGCCGTCGGGTCGTGGCTGACGATCGGCTGATTCCATCCCTCACCGATCACTTCCTCGTCCAGCAACAACAAGGCGCCGACAGGTACTTCGCCGTCCAGCGCCGCACGCTGCGCCAGCTCGAGTGCGCGCCGCATAAAATCAATATCCCGGGACGAATTCACGTTAGGTTCCTTCTATACCACGTCACGAAAATCGCCACATAAAGAAGAAACAGCGCAGCGGCGCTATAGCTTAGCGAGTTATGAATGCCGATGATCGAGCCCAGCAAGCCGACGCTCAATCCGCTGAAGGTGCGCAATCCCATCGCAGACATGGAAAATACCCCGATCACTCGCCCGCGGATCTCGCCCGGCGCATTCAGCTGCACCAGTGATTGCGCCATCGAATTGAAACTCAGTTCGACGAAGCCCGCGACGAACAAGAGCGTGATCGCCACCGCGTAGGTATTCGACCGAGCGAAACCGAATAACGCGCAACACCATATCATCGCCAATACGAATGCGGTGCGCACCTTCGGCGGCAACAATCCACGGCTCTCCAAGATCAAGCCGGCCGCCAAGCCACCGGCTGCGTCGGCAGCGAGCAATACCCCATAGGAAAAATTCGCGTCGGCATGTCCCAGATCCACTGCAAATCCCGGCATTTGCGCCTGGTACGCGTTACCGACGAAAAAGGCCGAGGCGCCGATCAACACCGTCATGGACGACAATACGGGACTGTTCGCAACCACCTTCATGGTCGACCAAATATCGGCAAAGCCGCTGACTCCCTGCGACGGCGTCCGGGCGTCGACGCGGCGCGAACCATAGGGTGCCTTGATCAACCAGACGAACATGGGAACATAGATGAGTGCGTTGATAAAAATGCCGTAAGAGGAGCCAAATATCTGCAATAGGCCGTCGCCCACGATGGGGCCGACTAGAAAGCCCAAATAGCGCCCGGTTGCGTTAATTCGCACGGCACTCGGAAGTTGTTCGACGCTGACTATTCTGTGTATCAACACCTGCGACGCGGGCATCCACAGCACGCCAGCCAGACCGTGTATCACCAACAGCAGCATGGCCTTCCATGCCGTCGCCGAATCAGTCATGAACATGATGCCCCAGCTGATCGAGACGCCGATGAACAGGAGCATGCCGATCTGAATGAGCCGGCGAATATCGAAGCGATCCGCCAATCTACCGGAGAAAGCGCCCAGGAAAAGATAGGGTACCCAATGCGAAACGACGGCAAATGCACCCAGGGCGGGCGAATGGAATTTCTGAAACATTACCCAGTAGCTGATAACGTGTTCGATGTTGTCGGCCATCATTGCCGCAGTCGCGACGAAGAAAAAGATCCGAAAATCACCGTTGGAGAACGAAGTAAAGGCGCGATGCTTGGGCAAGGGCGAGCGCGGGGCGCTGGTGTCGGAGTTCAATTGCCTCAGGTGCCTCGTTGGGGTCGATGTCGATGCGGATTGTAGCCCGGACAGGCAACTTCAGCTATTTCGCCGGTTTTACGCGTATCGATCGACCGCGGTATCGTGCAAGCTCAAATAGCAGGACCAAGCCATTCGCTAAAAGTTAGAATCGCCGGATCGCCGTGTGGCAGAGACATAAGAAGACGAGGATTTCATGCGAGGATTTCTGCTGGTACTGGCTTGCTTAGCGGCACTGCCCACGTATGCCGACGAGGGAATGTGGACATTCGATAACTTCCCATCGAGCACGGTAAAGCAGCGCTTCGGGGCCGACATCACACCCGCCTGGCTCGACCACGTGCGGCTGTCGACGATTCGACTCACAAACTGCACGGCCTCGTTCGTCTCACCCGAGGGCCTGATCCTGACCAATCACCATTGCGTGGAATCCTGTCTCGCGGAGCTGTCGTCCAAGGACAAGAGTCTGGTGGAGCTAGGCTTCGCCGCGGCGGATCGAAGTGCGGAACCGCGCTGCCCCTCACAGCTCGCGGACGTGCTGGTCGGTACCGAGAACGTGACCGATACTATTGCCAAAGCCATCGCAGGCTTGAGCGATGCGGCGGCCAACGACGCCCGCAAAAGGGCGCAAACCACGCTCGAACAGGCGTGTGAGCAAGCAAGCGACAAAGCGAAGTCCGGCAAGCTCCGCTGCCAAGTGGTAACGCTGTACCAGGGAGGCGAGTACTTTCTCTACAAGTACAAACGCTACGACGACGTACGCCTGGTGTTCGCCCCGGAGGCCGGCATCGCTTCATTCGGCGGCGATCCGGACAATTTCCAATTTCCACGCTGGTCGCTCGATTTCTCGATGCTGCGAGCCTACGAGAGCGGCAAGCCCGCCACCACGCCCAACTATCTTAAGGTCAATTTCGACGGACCCGCCGCCAACCAGCTGGTGTTCGTTACCGGCCATCCGGGATCGACGGCACGCCTGCAAACCCGAGCGCAGCTCGAGTTCGATCGCGACATGCCCCTGCCCATCACCTTGATGCGCGCCGCGGAGCTGCGCGGCCGCTTCATTCAGTTCGGTACCACCAACCCGGTCGATGACCGCATCGTGCAGGCGCCCCTCAACAGCTTGCAGAATGCGATCAAGGTGCGCCGCAAGGAGCTCGACGCGTTGAATGATGGCGCGCTGCTGACCGGCAAAACCGAGGCGGAAGAGGAGCTGCGGGCGAGCGCCCATCTCGCCGGCACCGATCCGTGGCACGAAATCGAGTCCGCTTCCGCTCGCGAGCGCGCGCTGTATCTGCAGTACACATTCCTGGAAAGCGGCGCGGGGTTCAACAGCGGCCTATTCCGCGACGCGCGCCTGCTGGTGCGAGGCGCGGACGAACGCACGAAGCACAATGCCGATCGGTTGCGGGAGTTTACCGACGCCTCGCTCCCGCTTATCCAGCGCGGCCTGTACGCGCGCGTTCCGGTCTATCCAGAGCTCGAAGTGCTGACGCTGTCTTTTTCACTCGAACGCATGCGCGAATGGCTGGG
>PMMB01000246.1 GCA_003165495.1 Gammaproteobacteria bacterium
CTCCTCGGCGAGCACGGCGAACACGAAGTCCGTGTGCGCCTCCGGCAAATAAAACAATTTCTGCACGCTGCTGCCGAGACCGACGCCGAACCAGGCGCCGCGGCCGATGGCGATGAGCGACTGCGTCAATTGAAAGCCGCCATTGAAGGGATCGTCCCAGGGATGCAAGAATCCGGTGAGGCGCTTCAGACGATAGGCCGAGGTGAGCGCCAGCACCGCGAACGACAGCGCCGCCGCCGAGACCAGCATCAGCACGTAACGTAAGCGGGCACCGGCGACGAACAGCACGGCAAAGCCGGTGGCGAATAACACGGTGGCGGCGCCAAAGTCGGGCTCGAGCAGCAAGAGCAGCGCGGCGACGGCGAGCAACCCCACCGGCTTGGCAAGGCCGGGTAGCGTTTGTTCCAGCTCGTTGCGCTTGCGCACGCAATAGCTGCACACCCAAATCAGCACCAGCACTTTGGCAAGCTCCGAGACTTGGAAATTGACAGGCCCGACGCGCAGCCATCGCCGCGCACCGTTCACCATGGCACCGATACCGGGAATCAGCACCAACAGCAGCAACAGCAGCGCCAAGCACAACAGCGCGAGACTGTACTTGTCCCACAGTTCGGCCGGCACCCGGGTCAAACCCCAAGCGAACAACAGTCCGGCGCCACCGAAAATAAATTGCCGCTCGAGAAAGTAGAACGGATTGCCGAGATCGCGCGCGGCGATCGACATGGAGGCAGAGGTGACCATGATCAACCCGACCAACAACAGGCTGGCCACCAACCCCAAGGTGGTGTAGTCCCACGCGAAGGGCATGCGCTCACGCGCCCGCATTCCGTAGGACATGGTGGCTGTAGTCATGACGGGGGCTCATTGAGCTTGCGGACCGCGGCGGCGAACACATCGCCGCGATGTGCATAGTCGCGAAACATGTCGAGGCTGGCGCACGCGGGCGACAGCAGCACCGTATCGCCCGGACGAGCGGAGCGAGTCGCGGCGATGACGGCCTCTTGCATCGACGCGGCGGTCTCCGTGGTGCTCACTCCCTTGAGGGCCGCGGCCACCGCGGGCGCATCCTTGCCGATCAACACCGCGTGCCGCACCTTGCCGCCAAAGGCTTGCGCGAGAGGCGTAAAGTCTTGGCCCTTGCCCTCGCCCCCTAATATCATCACCAAAGGTCTCGGCATGCCGGCGACCGCGGCAATGGTCGCACCCACATTCGTCCCCTTGGAGTCGTCGATATAGCGCACGCCGGACACATCGGCGATCCACTCCGAGCGGTGCGGCAGACCGGGAAAGGTCTCAAGCGCTTCCAGCATTCTAGGCATGGGCAATCCCACCGCATCGCCCAAAGCCAATGCCGCGAGCGCGTTGGCGGCATTGTGCAGGCCGGAGATTTTCATGCGTGAGGTGTCCAACAGCGCTACGCCGTGACGCGCCAGCAGAGTTTTGGCTCCGTTGTGCAACAGCGAGAAATCCGCCGCCGGTCTTTCGATGGAAAACGTCACCGTGCGCGGGTGGTCGCCGCGCCGCGCCGGCTCGCCGTGGCCGCCCGGCCCGCGCAGCGGCGCCCGGCGCATTGCGGACACCAGCGGATCGTCCGCATTCAACACTACGGTCGCCGCCTTGGCGAAAATCCGCGCCTTGGCCAGCGCGTACGCCGCCACCGACGGATAACGATCCATATGATCGGCAGTCACGTTGAGAACCACCGCTGCCTTGAGCTGCAACGAGGACGTGGTCTCCAATTGAAAACTCGACAGCTCCAATACGTACAGATCGGGAGTGGGCTGCTCGAAAAGGTCCAGTACCGGGACACCCAAATTACCGCCGGCGAGCACGGTACGCCCCGCCGCCGCGGCCATGCGTGCCACCAGGCTCGTGACCGTACTCTTGCCGTTGGTGCCCGTGATGCCGATCACCGGCGCATGCACGTTGCGCGCGAACAGTTCCACATCGCCCAGCACTTCGATGCCGCGATCCCGCGCCGCACGAGCGATGGGCTCCTCGAGAGAAACCCCGGGAGACATCAGCACCTGCGACGCACCGTCGAGCAGCGACAAATCGAAGCCGCCGAGTCGAAGGTCGAGCGAATTCGCGAGACCGCCCAATTCGGCAAGCCCCGGCGGCGCGCTGCGCGTATCGGTGACGCTGACCGCGATGCCGCGCTTCGACAGATAGCGCAAGCACGAAGCACCCGTCTTGCCGAGACCGACGACGACGCTGTGCATCAGCGGATCTTCAAGGTTGCGAGACCCGCCAACACCAGCACGAAACTGATGATCCAGAAACGCACGATCACTTTCGGTTCGGCCCATCCTTTGAGTTCAAAATGGTGATGAATCGGCGCCATACGGAATATTCGCTTGCCCGTGAGCCTGAACGACGCCACCTGCATCATCACCGAGACGGTCTCGAGCACGAACACGCCGCCCATGACGAACAACACGATTTCCTGCCGCACGATGACGGCGAGGGTGCCGAGCGCGGCGCCGATCGCCAAGGCGCCCACATCGCCCATGAACACCTGGGCCGGATAGGAGTTGAACCACAGAAATCCCAACCCCGCGCCCACCAAGGTGGCGCTGAAAATGAGTACCTCGCCGACACCGGGGATGTAGGGAATCTGCAGGTACGTTGCGAACTTGATGTTGCCGGTGACGTAGGCGAATACGCCGAGGGCCGCCGCCACCATCACGGCCGGCATGATGGCGAGGCCGTCGAGGCCGTCGGTCAAATTCACGGCGTTGCTGGTGCCGACGATGACGAAATAGGCGAACGCGACGAATCCGGCGGTGGACATGGGTATGGCCACGGCCTTGAAGAACGGCACGTACAGCGAGGTCTCGGCCGGAGATTGACGCAGGTGATGCAGTGTGAGCGCCGCCGCCAAACCAACCACCGATTGCGCCAGGTACTTGTAGCGCGCCGCCAGACCTTTCGAATTGCCCACGACCAATTTCAAATAGTCGTCGTAGAAGCCGATCAGACCGAAACCCACGGTGGTCTCCAATAAGATCCACACAAAGCGGCTGGACAGGTCGGCCCACAGCAGGGTGCCTAAGCCTATCGCTACCAAGATGAGACCGCCGCCCATGGTGGGCGTACCGGATTTCTGCAAATGCGATTGCGGGCCGTCGGAACGCACTTGCTGCCCGATCTGATAGCGGCTCAGCAGCGCGATCATGCTCGGACCGATGAATAGCGCCACCGCCAGCGCGGTGACCGCCGCGAGAATGCCGCGCAGCGTGAGGTACTGAAATACATGGAAGGCGCTGTAAAACCGGGCGAGATATTCGGTGAGGTATAGCAACATGACGCTAGCTCGCTCCGCCGCCGGTGAGCGCCTGCACCACCCGCTCCAAGCGATTGACGCGCGAACCCTTGATCAATACGGTCACGCCCGGCGCCAGCTCGGCCTGCAACCGGCGGGTCAGCGAATCGGCGTCTGCGAACCACTCGGCGCCGGAACCGAAAGTCTCGACTGCTCGGGAGCTCTGCGGTCCCAACGCGAACAAGCGCTTGATCCCGCAATCGCGCGCGTACGCACCCATGTGGGCATGACTATCTTCGGCAAATTCACCGAGCTCCGCCATGTCGCCGAGCACCAACCAGGTTGCGCCCGGCAGCGAACGCAATACCTCGAGCCCCGCGCGCACCGAACTCGGATTGGCATTGTAGGAGTCATCGATGATCCAACTGTCACGCGCTCCGGCCTTCAGCTGCAGGCGGCCTGCGACCGCCCGAAAGTCGGCCAACCCTAAGGCGATTTCCTCCAGGGACGCGCCGGCGGCGCCGGCCGCGGCGGCAGCCGCCAGCGCATTGCCGATGTTGTGCGCGCCGCCCGCTTTGAGCGTGATCGAGCGTTGCCCCAGTGGACACTCCAGCGTGAAGCGCGTGGCGAATTCACCCCGCTCGATGGTTTGTATGGAATTCTTCGCCATGAAATCCGCGTTCGCATGCACGCCGAAGGTGACGATGCGGCGCGCCGTCGCCACACTGCGCCAATAGCCGGCGTAGACATCGTCGGCGTTGATGATGGCCGTCGCTGCGGCCTCAAGGCAGGACACCATTTCGCCTTCGCCCTGAGCGACGCCGTCCAAATTGCCGAAGCCTTCGAGGTGTTCGGCGCCGGCGTTGGTGATGAGACCCACGGTCGGCCGCGCGAGGCGCACCAACTCNNCTCGAGGCGCATCAGGGTCACGGGCACGCCGATATGATTGTTCAGGTTGCCGTGAGTCGCCATGCACAAACCCATGCGCGACAGAATGGCGGCGGTCATTTCTTTGGCGGTGGTCTTCCCGTTGCTGCCCGCGATGGCCACCAGGGCCAAGGTGAAATCGGCACGCCACGCAAGGCCCAACGATTGCAGCGCGCGCAGCGCGTCCGGAACCACGATCTGCGGCAGAGCATGGGGCACTGCACGTTCGACGATGGCGCCGATGGCGCCCCGCGCCGCCGCCGCCGCGACGAACTCACGGCCGTCGAAGTTTGGCCCGCGCAGTGCGACGAACAGCGCGCCGGGAGGGAGCGTGCGGCTGTCCGTGGCCACCGCACCATAAGGACGATCGTCGCCGACCAATTGACCGCCGACCGCCGTCGCGGCGTCGCGCAACGTTCGCTTCATGCGATTAACCTTCGGCTCATGCGGCCACCTCGAGATAACGCTGCGCTTCGCGTCGATCGCTGAAAGTGCGCCGCGTCTCGCCATAGATCTGGTAATCCTCGTGGCCCTTGCCCGCGATCAGCACGATATCCTTCGATTGAGCTTCCTTGAGCGCCGTGCCGATGGCTTCGCCGCGGTCGTGAATGACCCTTGCGATGCGCGATTTGATGCCGCTGGTGATGGCGCGGGTAATGGCCTGCGGATTCTCGGAACGCGGATTATCGTCGGTGACGATGATCTGATCGGCCAATTCGTCGGCAATGGCGCCCATCATGGAGCGCTTGCCGGGATCGCGGTCTCCGCCGCAACCGAACACGCACCACAGCGCGCCTTGGCAATGCTCGCGCAACGCGCTCAACGCCTTGGCGAGCGCATCGGGCGTGTGTGCATAGTCGACCACGGCCATGGGCTTGTCGCGAGCGGCGGATTCAACCACTTCCATGCGTCCGGGAGGCGCGACGCACTCGGCCAGCACCCGTGCCGCCTCGGCGAGCGACGCACCCAAGGCCAGCAAGCAGGCGATGACCACCAAGGAGTTCTCGGCGTTGAAGCGGCCCAGCAATCGGGTGGCGACGCCCGCCTTGCCGAAGCTGCCGTCGAGTTGCATCGAGATGCCGTGCAGATCCAAGGTCACTTGCGTTGCACGCAGTGCGCGCTCGGCCAACCATCCTGAATCCCCGGCACCGATCCAAATGGCGGTGAGCGGCACGCGACCGGCATAATTCTGCGCAAATTCTCGGCCAAAGGTATCGCCGACATTGACGACGATGTGTTGCAGATCGGGAGCATCGAACAGGCGCGACTTGGCGGCGCCGTAGGCGGCCATGGTCTCGTGATAGTCCAAGTGATCGCGGCTCAAATTAGTGAATGCAGCCGAATGGAAACGCACGCCGGCGATGCGATCCTGATCGAGGGCCTGCGAAGACACCTCCATCGCCACTTCGCGCACGCCGGAAGCGCGCAAGATGGCGAGTTCGCGGTGCAGCGTGACGACGTCGGGCGTGGTGAGCGTGGGCCGCTCGAGCGCCGCGACACGGCCCCAACCAATGGTGCCCATGTAAGCGGCTTGGGAGCCCAGACGTTCGAGACATTGCGCCAACAAATAGGCGCACGTGGTCTTGCCATTGGTCCCCGTAATGCCGGTGATGCGCAGCTGCGACGAGGGCCAATTGAAGAAACGATCCGCAACACGGCCCACCAAATCCTTCAATCCCGGTATCGCCGCCGCGAACACCGTCGCCGGGAACTTCGGGACCTCGACCTCGGCGCTCGGTTCCCACAGCACCACGCTGGCGCCGCGCGCGGCAGCCTCCGCGGCAAATTTGAGACCGTGCACCGTGCGGCCGGGCAACGCGAAAAACAGGCTGCCTGCGCGCACCTCGCGGCTGTCGAGCGTGAGATCGAGGACCGCGCGCGGTTCGATGTTTGGAACGGTCGCAATCCCATCGAGCAGCCACATGAGGGAGGCACTCATTGGATGTCGTTGACCTGCACCAGAGTCGCGGCCGGCACGTTCTGCAAATCATCGGGCGGCACATCCATCAGGCGCAGCGCGCCGGACATCACGTTCGCGAATACCGGCGCCGCCACCGTGCCGCCCTGGGCCAACGTGCCGACCTCGTGCAAATCCCGGCTCGGCTCGTCGATCACCACCACGGTGGCCAGTTTCGGGTGCGACGCCGGCACCAAGCCGGCAAATACCGCCATGATTTGGTCGGTGGAATAGCCGCCTGCGATTGATTTGAACGCGGTGCCTGTCTTTCCGGATACCCGATAGCCGATCAGCGATGCGCGGGTGGCGGTGCCACCCTTTTCGACGACCTGCTCCATGAGATCCACCAGCTCGTGCGCCACCTTCGGGTCGAGCACCTGCTCCCCCCGCACCGGCCCGGAGACGCGTTCGAAGGAGATGGGGCGCTTCACGCCGCCGGCGCCGATGGTCGCGTAGGCATGCGCCAATTGCAGCGGCGTGACCGACAGACCGTAGCCGTGCGACATGGTGGCGATGCCGATGGGGCGCCAGTGCGAATAGTGGCTCAGCATGCCGGCGGATTCGCCGGGAAAGCTGCTGCCGGTCACCTGACCCAGCCCCAAGGCCGTCAGCGTGTCCCAGATTTGCTTGGGCTGGAGCGACAGTGCCACCTTCGCCGTGCCGACATTGCTGGATTTCGCCAGGATCGTCGCCAGATCGATCGCGCCCAGGTTGTGCTCGTCCTCCTCCACCTTGTTGCCGACTTTCAAGAATCCCGGCGAGGTATCCACGATGCTGTCGGGACGGTACTGTCCGGAGGAGAGCGCCGCGGCTATGAAGAAAGGCTTGATGCTGGAGCCCGGCTCGAAAATGTCGGTGGCGGCGCGGTTGCGATAGAGCCCCGGCTTGAGCTGCTCGCGATCGTTCGGGTTGTACGACGGCTGGTTCACCATGGCCAAGACTTCACCCGTATCCACATCGATGACGATGACGGAGCCGGCACGCGCGTGATACTCCTGCATCGCCGATTTCAGCTCGCGATAGGCGAGATACTGAATCCGAAGATCGATGCTCGTGACCAAATCGCGGCCCGGCCTTGGGCT
>PMMB01000143.1 GCA_003165495.1 Gammaproteobacteria bacterium
GTGTGGTCAGGGCCCGCATCGCCGCCTCTCTAAGGCCGGTGATCGTTCATTCCGCACTCTCCGGCATCACGGATCGTCTCGAGTCCCTGTTGGCGGCCGCCGTGGCCGGAACTCACCTCGGCGTTCTCGAGCAAATCGATGCCAGACACCGCGATCTCGCACAGATGCTGGGCATCGCGCCGAGCCCGCTATTCGAGCGCTTCATGCGGGAACTGCGGCAAATGGCGGATATGCTTGTTCGCAGCCGCGAGCTTACTGATGCCCTTCGCGCGCGCGTGATGGCAATGGGTGAACTCCTTGCGACCAGCTTGGGCGCGACATTCTTGAACGCCCAGGGAATCAATACGGCATGGGCGGATGCGCGCCAGGTGCTGCGCGCCAATACTCGCTCCGGCGCTACCCTGAAGGCGAGCCTGTTGTCGGCTACATGCGATTTCGCGCCGGACGCGGGCCTGCAGGCACTGTGGCGGGCGCTCGATCAGGTGGTGATAACCCAAGGGTTCATTGCGGCGAATGACGCCGAAGAGACCGTGCTGCTGGGCCGCGGCGGATCGGACACGTCCGGTTCGTATTTTGCGGCCAAACTGAACGCGGCGCGCCTCGAGATTTGGACCGACGTGCCCGGAATGTTCAGCGCAAATCCCCACTCCGTGCCGACGGCGAGGCTGTTGCGTGCCTTGCATTACGACGAAGCTCAGGAAATTGCCAGCAATGGCGCGAAGGTTTTGCACCCGCGTTGCGTCCTGCCGGTTCGGCAATACAAGATTCCATTGCATGTGTACGCGACGCAGGCGCCGGGACTCGAAGGCACGATCGTGTCCGCGAATGTTGCCGATAGCGCCGCGCAAGTCAAAGCGATTGCGATCAAAAAGGGTATCACCCTGGTCTCCATGGAAAGTCCGGGCATGTGGCATCAGGTGGGTTTCCTGGCGGACGCATTCCAAATTTTCAAACAACAAGGCATGTCGGTCGACCTCGTGTCCACGTCGGAGACGAATGTCACCGTATCTTTGGATCCCACCGCCAATACTCTCGACCCGGCAGCCCTTGATCGCTTGACGTCGGCGCTCGAGTGTCTGTGCCGCGTCGAGATTCTCGGGCCGTGCGCTTCCTTGAGTCTGTTGGGTCACAACATTCGCGGGATTTTGCACGAACTCGGATCGGCCTTCGAATTGTTCCAGGATCAGAAGATTTATTTGGTGACTCAGGCCGCGAACGACTTGAACTTCACCTTCGTGATCGACGAATCTCAAGGCGATCGTCTGGTGCAGCAGCTGCACGAGCGTCTGATCCAGGGCATCGGTTCGGATAAAGTCTTAGGACCCACCTGGCAGCAGTTGTTCTCCGAGCAGAAGCGCGCCGCGCCCTCGGTGAACTGGTGGGAAGAACCGCAGAAGCGCCGTCGCTTGCTCGAGATCGCCGCGCGCGAGTCGGCGGCTTTCGTGTACGACGCAGCGACCTTAGGAAAGGCCATCGCAGCAGTGCAACGCGTAAGATCGGTGAAGCGCTGGGCCTATGCGATGAAAGCCAATTGGCATCCGCAGATTCTGCGCCAGGTATACGCCGCGGGTTTGACCTTGGAGTGCGTGTCGCAGGGCGAACTCGAGCATGCGTTTGCCTCCGTACCCGGCCTCGATCCCGAACGCGTGTTGTTCACACCCAATTTCGCACCGCGCGCCGAATACGAATATGGATTCGCCAAGGGCGTGCGTGTCACCTTGGACAATCTTTACCCGCTCAAGATGTGGCCGGAAGTGTTTCGCGGCAAAGAGATTTTTCTGCGCATCGATCCGGGATTTGGCCGCGGCCATCATAGCTACGTGCGTACGGGCGGAGTCCACTCGAAATTCGGCGTGCCGCTCCGCGAGGCCGACGAATTGGTCGCGTTGACGCAGAGCGCCGGAGTGCGAGTGACCGGATTGCATGCGCACACCGGCAGCGGAGTATTCAATGTAGAGAATTGGACCGAAACCGGAGCGCTGTTGGCGGAACTGGCGGGACGATTTCCTCAAGTCACCGTGGTTGATCTAGGCGGTGGAATCGGCGTTCCCGAGCAGTTGGGCCACAGCGAAATCGATTTGAGCGCCCTGGATCGCGGAGTCGCCGATCTGGCGAATGCATTTCCGCATCTCGAGTTTTGGATGGAGCCGGGCCGGTTTTTAGTGGCCAAAGCGGGCGTGCTGGTGGCGGTCGTGACCCAACTGAAGGGCAAGGGCGATGTTCAGTATGTGGGCATCGCGACCGGCATGAATTCCTTGATTAGGCCCGCGCTGTACGGGGCCCATCACGATATCCGCAATCTGACGCGCCTCGACGATCCGATGAGCCATCGAGTCAATGTGGTCGGTCCGATTTGCGAGACTGCGGACCAGCTAGGGTTAGATCGTTGGCTGCCGCAGACCCGCGAGGGAGACGTGCTTCTCATAGCGACCTGCGGTGCCTACGGCTATGCCATGGCCTCGAACTATAATCTGCGTCCTCCGGCGGCTGAGTTTATGATCGAGCCATGAAACAGATTGGTATCATCGGTTGGCGCGGTATGGTGGGTTCGGTGCTTCTCGACAGAATGCGCGAAGAGAAAGACTTTGATCTCATCACGCCGACGTTTTTCAGCACCTCGCAGACGGGCGCGGCAGCCCCAAAAATCGCCGCCGCCGGCGCTGGGGTGCAAGACGCCACGGTGCGGGATGCCAATGACATCGCGGCGCTCGCCAAGCTACCCATTCTCATCAGCACCCAGGGCGGCGATTACACTGAAGTCATCCATCCGCGCCTGCGCGCGGCCGGCTGGCAGGGCTATTGGATCGACGCCGCATCCAGCCTGCGCATGCAGAAGAATGCCGTCATTGTATTGGATCCCGTGAACCTGCCGGTGATGCAGGCCGCGCGCGAGCGGGGGGTGAAGGATTTCATCGGCGGCAATTGCACGGTATCGCTGATGCTGATGGCAGTGGGCGGATTGCTGCGGGCGGGTGTGGTCGAATGGATCACCGCCATGACCTATCAGTCGGCATCGGGTGCCGGCGCGAAGCACATGCGCGAATTATTGGAACAGATGGGCGCGTTGCATCGCGCGACATCGTCACTACTTCAAAATCCCGCCTCCGGTATTCTCGAAATCGATCATGCCGTGAGCAGGGCGCTGGCGAGCCCGGAGTTTCCACGAGCGCAATTCGGCGTGCCGCTCGCGGCGAGCCTGATTCCCTGGATCGACAAGGATTTGGGAACCGGCCAGAGTCGCGAGGAATGGAAGGCGGGCGCCGAAGCGAACAAAATACTAGGATCGGAGGCCCACCCGGTGCCGGTGGAAGGCATCTGCGTGCGAGTGAGCGCGATGCGCTGCCACTCGCAAGCGCTGACGATCAAGCTGAAGCGGGATTTGCCGCTCGCAGAGATCGAACAATTGCTCGCCGGCGCCAACCCCTGGGTGCGCGTCGTGCCCAATGACCGCGAGTCCTCGATCCGCGAGCTGTCGCCGGCCGCGGTCAGCGGCAGTTTGAACATACCCATCGGCCGCTTGCGTAAACTTGCGATGGGCGGGGAATATCTATCCGCGTTTACCGTGGGCGATCAGTTACTGTGGGGCGCGGCGGAGCCGCTGCGCAGGACTATGCGATTCCTGCTTCCGCATGCGTGAGTAGTTGAATCGGCACCGGCTTGACGCGCCAAATGTCCGCGCAGTATTCGCGAATGGTGCGATCCGATGAGAACTTTCCGCTGCGAGCCGTATTGAGGATCGACATGCGAGTCCAGCGCTCAGGGCTGGCATAGGTCTCGGCCACTTTGGCCTGACACTCGATGTAGGACTGAAAATCGGCCAGCACGAGGTACGGGTCTTGATTCAGCAGGCCGTCAATCAGGGGGCGAAACAACTCCGTGTCGCCGCGTGAGAAAGAACCACTGCGAATGAGGTCGATCACATCGCGCAATCCCTGATTGGCGTTGTAATAGTCCATCGGACGATAGCCTTGCGTCTTCAGGGCAAACACTTCCGGCGCGCTCAATCCGAACAGAAAGAAATTGTCGGCGCCGACTTCCTCGCGGATCTCGATGTTGGCGCCGTCCAGTGTGCCGATGGTGAGAGCCCCGTTCATCGAGAACTTCATATTGCCGGTTCCGGACGCCTCCTTGCCGGCGGTGGAGATCTGTTCCGACAGATCCGCCGCCGGGTACACTCGTTGACCGTTGGTTACGTTGAAATTGGGCAGAAACACCACTTTCAAACGGTCCCGCACATCCGGATCTCGATTGATGACCTCCCCGACCGCGGTGATCAATTTGATCATGAGCTTCGCGAGATGATATCCGGGCGCCGCCTTGCCGCCGAAGATGAACGTGCGCGGCAGCATCTCGATTGCCGGATTCGATTTGACGGCGTGATACAGCGACACGATGTGCAGCACTTTCAAATGCTGCCGCTTGTACTCGTGAATACGCTTCACCAAGACGTCGAAAATCGACTTATGGTCGATAACTAAGCCGGTGCGCCGCAGCGCGAGGGCGGCAAATTCTTGTTTGTTGTGCTGCTTGATTTCGCGCCATCGGGCGCGAAATTCGGGGTTGTCCGCCAGCGGCTCCAACGTCCTCAGCTGCGCCAAATCCTTGATCCAGTCCGCGCCGATGTGTTCGGAAATGAGATCCGCGAGTTTCGGATTCGACAGCACCATCCAGCGCCGCGGCGTCACGCCGTTGGTCTTATTGCTGAATTTTTGCGGCCATAGTTCGTAGAAATCCTTCAAGACATCGCGCTTGAGAAGCTCGGAATGCAATTCGGCGACGCCATTGATCGCGTGGCTGCCCACGCAGGCGAGGTGTGCCATGCGCACGTAACGTTCGCCGCTTTCGTCAATCAGCGACAGACGGGCGATGCGCGCTTCGTCGCCGAGAAAGTGAATGCGCGCTTCCTCGAGAAATTGCGCGTTGATTTCCTGGATGATCTGCAAATGCCGCGGCAATACTCGGCCGAACACTTCCAGCGGCCAGCGCTCCAAGGCCTCCGGCAACAAGGTGTGATTGGTGTAGGCAAAGGTCTGGCACGTGACCTGCCACGCCTCGGCCCACGGCAGCAGCGCCTCGTCGACGAGAAGGCGCATCAATTCTGCAATGGCGATCGAAGGATGCGTATCGTTGAGCTGTACGGCAAATTTCACGTGGAATTGGTCCACAGGCAGCCTCTGAATGCGCAGAATGCGCAGCATGTCCTGCAAGGAACACGANNTCGTTCGGATAGAGCACCTTGCTCAGGTTCTCGGACTCCACTTTCTGGTTGACGGCGCCGTAGTAGTCGCCGCTGTTGAAGATTGCGAAGTCGAAGGACTCGGGCGCTTCCGAGCGCCAGAGCCGCAGTGTGTTCGCGGTGTTGGTATGGTAGCCCAGGATGGGAGTGTCGTATGGCACGCCGATGACGGTCTTGTGCGGTACCCAACGCACTCGCGGACGATTGCATTCGTCGATGTATTGTTCGGCCGTCCCGCCGAGCTTTACCTCCACGGCCCACTCGGGCCGCACGAGTTCCCACGGGTTGCCGAAGCGCAGCCATTTGTCGGTCTTCTCGACCTGCCAACCGTCGACGATTTCCTGATGGAAGATGCCGAATTCGTAGCGTATGCCGTAGCCCACGGCCGGTACTTCGAGAGTCGCCAAGGAATCGAGGAAGCATGCCGCCAAGCGTCCGAGGCCGCCGTTGCCGAGTCCCGGTTCTTCTTCTTGTTGCAGCAATTCCTCGAAATTGAGTCCCAGTTCGGTCATGCATTGTTTGACCCGATCGAAGATTCCGAGATTGATGAGGTTGTTGCCCAGGTGGGGTCCCATCAGGAACTCCGCCGACAGATATGCCACGGTCCGTGAGCCTTGCTTGGTGTAGGCGGCCGCCGTGCTGATCCAGCGTTGCAGCATGCGGTCGCGCACGGCAAAGGCGAGCGCCATGTAATAGTCGTTCTTGGTCGCAAGTGCGGGAAATTTGCCCTGCACATAGAACAGATCGTCCAGGAAGGCGTTCTTGAGCGCTTCCTTACTGAGCGCGGTGCGGTCGTCTTTCTTCTCTATGGCGACCACATTACGTCGACCGGTGTGCGCGATTGACGCAGCACGGCGCGTACCGGCATGTCTTCAACGGGGCCCGGAGCGCACGCGGCGGCATAGGCACGCCACTTCGACTCCCCGGTGATCAGCACCACGACGCGCCGCGAATCGAGCAACGCCGTCAAATTCAGACTTAGCCGAGGGTGCGGAGCCACGGGGGACCACATACCGACGCATCCTGCGGCGGCGGACCGATTCAATGCGCTGGGCAGATTCGGCGAGCCGGGGAACAAGGATGCCGTATGTCCATCATCGCCCATGCCGAGTATCACTGCATCGAACGGACGCGGCACCCGCGCAAATGTCTCCCAAGCGGATACTGCGCCGAGATCCGGCGTGGGCGCGCCATTCTTCAGGCCGAGGAAACGGGCAGACGCGGCTTGATCTTTCAGAAGGACGTCGCGTACCAAGCGTTCGTTGCTGGCGGCGTCCTCCGGGCCCACCCAGCGTTCGTCGGCCAGGGCAATGCAGACACGGCCCCAATCGAGCGGCTGCGCGCGCAGGATCTCGAACAGTCTCACCGGCGATCGGCCGCCTGAAACAACCAAACTCGCGAGTCCTCGTGCGCCGATTGCCACGGTGAGACTCTTGGCGATTTGCGTCGCGAGCTCACGCGACAGTGTCTCTATATCGGCGTAGCGTCGGGCGGGCGGTTCAGAGTTCATCATGCCACGCAAATCCGTCGCGCCCGATCATTGCGCTGGAGGCCGCGGGTCCCCAGCTGCCGGCGACATAGATCTTCGGTCGTTCGTCGTATTGTTCCCAGCCGGCGCGAATGGGATCTATCCACGCCCAAGCCGCGTCGAGCTCGTCTCTGCGCATGAACAAGGTGAGGTTTCCCCTCACCGTGTCCATCAGCAGCCGTTCATACGCGTCCAGGCTCCGGGTCTTGAATGTTTCGCCCAAGTCGAGCGCGAGACTCACGGGCTTCAAACGCATGCCTTCGCCCGGGTTCTTGGCCAGTATGGTCATCGTGATGCTCTCGTCCGGCTGCAGCCGGATCACCAGCTCGTTGGCGGTGCGGGTGGTGGGTGGCATTTCGAAGATAGGATGCGGCACTTCGTCGAAGGTCACCACGAGTTCTGTCAGACGATCTTGCAGTCGCTTGCCGGTACGCAAATAAAACGGCACTCCCGCCCAGCGCCAGGTATCGATGTCGACCTTGAGCGCCGCGAATGTCTCCGTACGGCTGTCCGCCGCGATGTCGGCCTCTTCGAGATAGCCCGGTACCGGCGCGCCGCGGACGGCACCGGCCTTGTACTGACCGCGGACCGTCTTGGTAAGCACATCGCGATCGCGCAAGGGACGCAGCGCTCGCAGCACTTTGAGTTTTTCGTCGCGCACGGCGTCTGGATCGCTGCTGGCCGGCGGTTCCATGGCCATGATGCACAGCAGCTGCAATAAGTGGTTCTGCACCATGTCGCGCAAAGCACCGGTCTTGTCGTAGAACTGGCCGCGCCGCTCCACGCCCAGTTCCTCGGCGACGGTGATCTGCACGTGTTTGATCAATCCGCGACGCCACAGGGGTTCGAACAGCGCGTTCCCGAAGCGCAGCGCCATGAGGTTTTGCACGGCCTCTTTGCCGAGATAGTGATCGATGCGATAAATCTGTTTCTCGGCGAATACCGCGCCGACCTGGGTATTGATGAGGTCGGCGGATTGACAGTCGTGTCCCAGCGGCTTCTCCAGTACCACCCTCGAGAGGGGAGTCACAACGGCGGCTTTGGCCAAATTCCGGCAAATCACGGAAAATAGATTCGATGCGGTAGAAAAAAAGAATACGCGGATGATGTCGTCGCGGCCCTTCAGCAATGTCTTGAGTGCCGCGTAGTCCATTTCGGCCGCCGCATCCAGTTTGACGTAGTTGAGCAAGCCGCTGAACGCCGTCCAATGCGGCGCGTCAAATTCCTTGCCGAGAAATTCGCGGCAAGCGGCTTCCGCTTGAATCAAATATTCGTTGCGCGACAGCGCCGTGCGGGCGACGCCGAAGATGCGCGACTCCGCGGACACCTGTCCGGCCGCATAACGCCGATACAGCGCGGGTAACAATTTGCGCGTCACTAGGTCCCCGGTGCCGCCGAAAAGCAACATGTCGAATGTCGGAAGTACTGCCACCGTCAAAAATCCTCGTTAAGGCGCTTCGCGCCGAATCTACGGTGTCGGGGCGACCCCGTCTAGTAGGTTTCAGATATGGCACAATGAAGCATGCGTAAGGAAACACGACAAGTTCATGTTCGCGTACGCGAAGTCACCGAGCGGATTCGCGAGCGCAGCCGCTCGGGCCGCGCCGACTACCTGGCGCGCATGGACGCGGCGCGTCAGCGCGGTTCCGCGCGCACAGGGTTGTCTTGCACCAATCTTGCGCATGGCTTTGCCGCCTCGGATGCCACCGACAAACAGGCGCTCAAGCTCCTGCGCTGGCCGAATGTCGCCATCGTGTCGGCATACAACGATATGCTGTCCGCGCACCAGCCTTTGGAGCGCTATCCGGCGCTGATCAAGCGAGCGGCGCGCGAAGCCGGTGCGGTCGCGCAATTTGCCGGCGGGGTGCCCGCCATGTGCGACGGTGTGACGCAGGGTCAGCCCGGAATGGAATTGTCGCTGTTCAGCCGCGACGTGATCGCGATGGCGACCGGGATCGCGCTGGCGCACAACATGTTCGACTCGGCGCTGTGTCTCGGCATCTGNNCCCATGCCCTCCGGCGTTCCGAACAAGGACAAGGCGCGGATACGTCAGCTCTACGCCGAGGGAAAAGTCGGCCGCGACGAGCTGCTCGAATCGGAGGCGGGTAGTTACCACACGGCGGGCACGTGCACTTTCTATGGCACGGCGAACAGCAATCAGATGTTGATGGAAGTCATGGGTCTGCACATGCCCGGATCGGCGTTCGTGCCGCCCAACACTCCCCTGAGGGACGCATTGACGGCGGCCGCCGCAAGCCGCGCGGCGCGAATAACCGCATTGGGGGATGAATATTTACCGCTCGCGCGCGTGATCGACGAAGCGGCCATCGTCAATGGCATCGTCGGCTTGCTGGCGACCGGCGGCTCGACCAACCATACGCTGCATTTGGTGGCGATAGCGCGCTGCGCCGGCATCACGATTACGTGGGACGATTTCAGCGATCTGTCGTCGTCGGTGCCGCTGTTGACACGCATTTATCCGAACGGCAGTGCCGACGTCAACCGCTTCCAGGTCGCGGGCGGCATGGCGTTCCTGATTCGGGAACTGCTCGATGGCGGATTCCTGCATGGCGCCACTACGACCGTTGTGGGCCCGGGATTGGACGCCTACACGACCGAGCCATGGCTCGACAGCGGCCAATTGGCCTGGCGCGCGGCGCCCGCGTCGAGCGGCGATCTCGACGTGTTGCGACCGGTGACCGAACCGTTCAGCAGTCACGGTGGATTGCGGCTGCTGACCGGCAATCTCGGACGAGCCGTCATCAAGACCTCGGCAGTGAAGCACGAGCACCATGTCGTCGAAGCTCAGGCGTTGGTGTTCAACGATCAAGAAGAAGTCATCGCCGCGTTCAAGGCCGGCAAACTGGCTCGGGATTTCGTGGCCGTCGTACGCTTTCAAGGTCCGCGCGCCAATGGGATGCCCGAACTTCACCAGTTGACGCCGTCCCTGGCGTCCCTGCAGAGCAAAGGTTTCCACGTGGCCCTGGTCACCGACGGCCGGATGTCGGGCGCTTCCGGCAGCGTACCCGCCGCCATTCACGTCACACCGGAGTGTTTGAACGGCGGTCCCTTGGGCAAAGTGCGGGACGGCGATGTGATCCGATTGGATTGTCACGCCGGCGTGCTGGAGGCGAAGGTCGCCGAGCACATCTGGCGGCAACGAGAGTTGCCCGGACTCGATCATGCGCACAACGAGTACGGTTGTGGGCGCGAGTTGTTTGCGAGCCTGCGTCGCGCGGCCGGCGACGCGGAGGCCGGCGCCCTGTCTTTGATGTGAAATCCCGGCCGGTGCGCAATCCATCGCCTTACACCTAAGGATCATGCGTGAATATCCGTGAAATCGTAGGATTGGCGCCGGTGATACCGGTGCTCACCGTCACCGAACTAGAAACTGCTGTGCCGCTCGCGCGCGCCTTGGTTGCCGGTGGTTTGCGGGTGTTGGAAATCACCTTGCGCACGCCGGTCGCCCTCGCCGCCGTTGAGGCGATGCGCAAAGCGGTTCCCGACGCCATCGTCGGCGTCGGTACGCTCACACGCGCGGTGGACTTTGCCGCCGCCGACCGGGTGGGTGCACAGTTCGGCGTGACTCCGGGCCTGACCCCGGAACTTGCCGCCGCCTCGCGCGGCGCACGATTTCCCCTGCTGCCGGGTGTCATGACGCCGACCGAATTGATCACGGCGCGCGCCGCGGGTTTCAACGTGCTGAAGCTGTTTCCCGCGCAACAGGCCGGCGGTTTGGCAATGTTGCAAGCGCTGGGCGCGCCGTTTCCCGATGTCTTGTTTTGCCCGACCGGGGGCATCACGCGCGCGACGGCGGCGGATTATTTGGCGCTGCCCAATGTGGCGTGCGTGGGTGGCTCGTGGGTGGCGCCCAAGGCGATGCTTGTCGCCGGCGATTGGAGCGGTATCGAAGCGCTCGCGCGGGACGCGGCGTCCTTGAGAAAACCCTGATCGAAAGGAGGACCGCCCGATGAAGGATTTGACGGACGGTTCGATCGCCAAAAACATTCTGCAAATGGCGCTGCCGATCGCGGCGGGCATGTTCTTTCAGACATTGTACTTTCTCATCGATTTGTACTTCGTCGCAGGCTTGGGCGACGCTGCGCTCGCGGGCGTGGGAGCCGCCGGCAATGTCATGTTCATCGTGTTTGCGCTGACTCAGGTGCTCGGCGTGGGAACGGTGACGCTCATTTCGCATGCCGCCGGACGCAAGGACCGGACGGATGCCACCGTGGTGTTCAATCAAAGTTTGGTCTTATCTGCGAGCTGCGCGTTGGTCACGCTGGTGCTGGGCTACGCTCTTTCCCCGCTGTACATGCATGCGCTCGGCTCGGACCGACCCATGGTACTTGCCGGAATCCGCTACTTGCAGTGGTTTCTTCCGAGCCTGGCGCTGCAATTCGCGCTCGTCGTCATGGGTTCCGCGCTGCGCGGCACCGGAATCGTTCAGCCTACGATGATCGTGCAAGTCGTCACGGTGGTTCTGAACGCGGTATTGGCACCCGTGCTCATCGCCGGCTGGGGGACGCACTACCCCATGGGCGTGGCCGGCGCGGGGCTTGCGAGTTCGCTGTCCGTCGGCGTCGGCGTGGTGCTGCTGGCCATATATTTTCATCGCTTGGAAAAGTACGTCGCATTCGATTCAGGCGCCTGGCGTCCGCAGCTCGCCACTTGGAGCCGATTACTGCGCGTCGGCCTTCCTGCCGGCGGTGAATTTGCGCTCATGTTCATTTACATGGCGGTGATCTATTGGATTATCCGTCGATTCGGTCCGGATGCTCAGGCAGGCTTTGGAGTCGGCACGCGAATCATGCAGAGTATGTTTCTGCCGGCCATGGCGGTGGCCTTTGCCGCCGCGCCGATCGTCGGACAAAACTACGCCGCCGGTAAGTTCTTGCGCGTTCGCGAGACCTTTACTCTGGCCGTGACGATCGGCACCTGCATCATGGTGGCTTTGACGCTTTTTTGTCAGTGGGGCGCGGCGTGGGTCATTCATGCATTCGCAGTCCAGCCGGCTGCGTTGGCCGTCGGCACACAATATCTAAAAGTAATTTCGTGGAATTTCGTCGCTACGGGGTTGGTGTTCACCTGCTCGGCGGTATTTCAAGGATTGGGCAACACGGTACCGGCCGTACTGAGCTCGGCGAGTCGCTTGGCCACCTTCATCGTGCCATCGCTCTGGTTCGCCTCATCGTCTCACTTTCAGCTGGTGCAGCTCTGGTACGTATCGGTCGCGAGCATCACGCTGCAGGCTGCCTTGAGTCTTTGGCTGGTGCGCAGAGAATTTCGCCGACGCTTGCCGGTCGCCGTGGCAACTTAACTATGACCCTCAAGACCTTCGTCGAATTATCCGGATGGACGGCAGCCTTGCTGATTCTTGGCAGCTATAGCCTGCTGTCGTTCGGCAAGATTCAGGCGCGCTCGGCGCTGTACCAATGGATGAACATTGTCGGTGCCTTGGGTTTCATCATCAATTGCACCTGGAACGGTGCGTGGCCGTCGGTTGCTCTCAACGCGGTGTGGATGGGGATCGCCCTTTACGCGCTGCGGCGCAATCGCCGACTCAATGCCTAACCCGCGCCGGCACGAATATCGGCGTGACGCGTTTCGAGTTCAACGACGACCTGTGACAACGACAGACCCTTGACCTTGAGCAGCAACAGCGTGTGATACAAGAGGTCCGCCGCTTCGCCGATGATCTCCTGGTCGGATTGCGCGACGGCGGCCAGCGCCAGCTCCAATCCTTCCTCGCCGACTTTTTGCGCGATCCGCCGCGTGCCCTCGCCTAAGAGCTTGGCGGTATAGCTGCCGGGCGGACGCGTGGCGATCCGCTGAGTGATGACTTGTTCGAGTTGGCCCAAGAACGCAACCTGCTGCGCGGCCGATTGGGGCGGATTCTCGCCCCAACAGGTCGGCGTGCCCTTATGACAGGCGGGGCCCGTGGATTCGGCCAATATCAACAAAGTGTCGCCGTCGCAATCGGCGGCGATCTGCTTAAGCTTGAGGAAGTGGCCGGAGGTCTCGCCTTTGGTCCATAGACGGCCTTTGCTGCGGCTCAGAAAGGTGACGCGGCCGCTCGCCTGCGTTGCGGCGAGCGCCTCCCGATTCATATATCCCAGCATGAGCACCGCGCCGCTGCCGGCGTCTTGAACGATGGCCGGCAACAGGCCGCCGCCCTTGTCCCAGTCGAGTTTCTCCAAAGGCCCAAGCTCCTGCGTTTTGGTCACGGTCGTACCTCGATGCCTGCGCGGCGGAGCTGGCGCTTCAAGTTGGGAATCGAAATTTCGCCGGAATGAAACACGCTTGCGGCGAGTGCCGCATCCACCTGGGCCGCTTGGAAAACTTCCGCAAAATGTTCCGCTGCACCTGCGCCGCCCGAGGCGACCAGCGGTACGCGGCATACCTCGCGAATTGCGCGCAGTTGCGCGATGTCGAAGCCCTGGCGCACGCCGTCGTTCGACATGCAATTGAGCACGATCTCGCCGGCCCCGCGACGTTGCGCTTCGATGACCCAGTCGATGGTGCTGCGTGAGGTATCGCGGCTGCGCTCGATGTCGCCGGTGTATTGTTGCACCCGATAGCCATGATCGAATGTCTGGCTGTCCACGCCCACCACCACGCATTGAGCGCCGAAGCGCTGGCTCAAGGCGTCGATCAATTCTGGACGCTCCAGCGCCGGTGAATTGACGGAGATTTTCTCGGCGCCGGATGCCAGAACCTCTTCCGCCTGCGCCACGGAGCGAATTCCCCCGGCCACGCAAAACGGGATATCGAGGGTGCGCGCCACTCGCGTGACCCAGGAGCGATCGACCGAACGACCCTCGGGACTCGCGGAAATATCGTAGAACACCAGTTCATCCGCGCCCTCATCGCGATAACGGGCCGCGAGTTCCAGAATGTCGCCGACGACTCGATGATCGCGAAAACGCACGCCCTTGACGACACGTCCGTCGCGAACATCCAGGCAGGGGATTATGCGTTTGGCAAGAATGGCTGCAAGTCCTCGACCGAAATGAGTTCTTCGAGCAGTGCCTTGCCGCTGATGGCTGCGGTCGCTCCCGCAGCGGCCAGAGCGTGCAGATCGCGCGCATCGCGAATGCCGCCGGAGGCCTGCCATTGGATTTGCGGATGGCGTTGCGCGGCTTCGCGATACAGCGCGATATTCGGTCCGGTCAATGCGCCATCGCGGTCCACATCCGTGCACAACACGTGCTTGAGCTGCGAGTCGGTGAAATTTGCTACCGCGCTCCACAGAGACAGTTCGGATTGCCGCTGCCATCCATGGGTTGCGACTCGCGGCATGCCGCTGCGGTCCAGCCGCACGTCGAAGGCCAGCGCCATGCGCTCCGGGCCGAAGTGTTCGAGCCAGTTTCGTACCTCTTCTACGTGAGTCACTGCCGCGCTGCCGATCACCACACGTGCGACGCCCAGATCCAGCATCTGCGTAACCGCGGCGGTATTTCGCAAACCGCCGCCCACCTGCAACTTGACGGCCGTCTGCGCGGCCAGCTGCACGACGATGGAGCGGTTGCCGAGGCTGCCATCCTTGGCACCGTCAAGATCGACCACATGCAGCCAATCCGCTCCCAAATCGCGATAATTCGCGAGTAGGGCCATAGGGTCCGCTGCGTAGCGCGTCTCGTTGGCGAAGTCGCCGTGCAGCAGGCGCACGCAGTGTCCGGCCTTCAAATCGATGGCGGGAATGAGGCGCATGTTATGGCGGACGTGGTTGCGCATGGCTGGCGACGCGGCGTCAATTGATCGCCAAAAAGTTTTTGAGCAGGCGTGCGCCGACGGCGGCGGAGCGCTCGGGGTGGAATTGCGCACCGTAGAAATTGCGCCACTGCACACAGGAGCTGAAGGGCGCGCCGTAGCCGGTGCTCGCGACCGTCGCGGCACTGACCTCGAGCGCGTAACTGTGCACGAAGTACGCGTAGTCGCCATCGGCAAGACCCGCCAGCAGCGCGCAGGGACGCCGTATATCGAGGGTATTCCAGCCCATGTGCGGTACCGGTCGATCCTTGGACGGCGCGATACGCGCGGCGCGGCCGGGAATGATTCCGAGGCAGCGGGCATCGCCTTCCTGCGATGCTTCGTACAATAGTTGCATCCCCAAACAAATGCCCAGCACCGGCTGCTGCAGGGTAGGAATCAAGTTATCCAGGCGGCTCGATCGCAGCCGCGACATGGCATCCGCGGCGGCGCCCACTCCGGGTAGAATGACGTGGCTTGCCGCGCGAATCTCAGCTGCGTCCGCAGACACGGCCGAGGCGACTTCAAGCCGCTGCAAGGCGAACTGCAGCGAGGCGATGTTCGCGCCGCCGCTGGCGACGATCACGATTTGCCGCTCGCTCACAAGGTGCCCTTGGTGCTCGGCAAGTCGCGGCCTTCAAGCCGAATAGCCTGACGCAGGCTCCTGCCTAAGCCCTTGAAGCAAGACTCGATCATGTGATGAGAATTTTCGCCGCGCACGCTGATGTGCAGCGCCGCCCCCAGAGATTCCGCGAGCGAGCGGAAGAAATGCGGGACCAGCTCGGTCGGCAATTCGCCGACCCGTTCGCGATTGAAGCGTCCTTCCCATACGAAGAACGGCCGGCCCGAGATGTCGAGCGCAACCTGAGCCTCGGCCTCGTCCATGGCCAGCAAAAACCCGTAGCGTGCGATACCGCGCTTGTCGCCCAGCGCCTCGCGCAGAGCGGCTCCCAGAGCCAAAGCGCAATCCTCGATCGTATGATGCTCATCGATGTGCAGATCGCCGGTGCAGCGCAGGTCGAGTGCGAAGCCGCCATGCTTCGCGATCTGTTCGAGCATGTGATCGAAGAACCCCAAGCCGGTGACGATCGAGCTCGGGCCATCGCGCGACAAATCGAGGTCGATATGGATGTCCGTTTCCTTTGTTTTGCGATGCACGTGCGCACGCCTCGCCTGCTCGATAATGCGTCGGGTGATGGCCGGCCAAGTCTCGTGCGCATCGCCGTGCAAGCATATCCGCAAACCCTGAAGCCCCAAATTCGCCGCGAATTCCATATCCGTGTCGCGATCGCCGATCACGTAGCTGCGCGTCTTGTCGATTGTCTGGGCCGCGAGGAATTCTTGCACCATGCCGATCCTGGGTTTGCGGCAAGCACAGTCCTCGCGCTTGAAGTGCGGACAGATGCAGACCGCTTCGAACTCGATTCCCTGCGAAGTGAATAGATCCAAGATGAATCGATGAGCGCGCTCGAAGCGGTCCTGCGGAAAACTTGGGGACCCGAGTCCGTCCTGATTGGTGATCATGACAAATGCGAAGCCCGCCGCTTTAAGGTCGAGCAACGCCGGCACGACTCCGGGCATGAGGCGAACTTTCTCCAGACTATCTATTTGTTCGTCCGGCGTCTCTTCGTTCAATGTGCCGTCGCGATCCAGGAACAGTATTCGCCGGCCGCTCATGTCAAGTCAGTCCCACACAGTGAAGCAACGCATCGTTCTGCGCGCGGGTTCCCACCGAGACGCGCAGCGAACGCGGCAATGAGGGGTGAGCGCGCAAGTCGCGGACGATCAAGCCGCCGGCCATGCTGTTGCGCATGAAGTGATCGGCGTCGCGACAATCGATGAGCAGGAAGTTGGCGTCACTCGGCCAAACCCTGTCCACCAAGGGTGAAGCCGCGAGGCCTCGGGCCAAGTACTCGCGCTCCGCCAGCAAGCCTTCGAGCCGGGCAAGCCCTAAGGCGAGTTCGTCGGGGCTCAAGGCTCGCAAGGCCGCCTCCACCGCCGGCTGCGCCAATGAATAGGGCGGAACGACCCGCTTCGCCAACTCAATGAGCCCAGGGGCAGCCAACAGGGCGCCGATCCTGGCGCCGGCCAAGGCGTGCGCTTTGGACAGCGTGCGCAAAATCGCCAGCGTCGAAAAGCGGTTCAGCCAGCGAGTGAGGCTCGAGGAACGCGACCACTCGATATAGGCCTCATCGATCACGACTATGGCCTTGCCGTCGAGGGTCTTGCAGATCTCTTCGATGGCCGTGACGTCGAGCAGATTTGCCGTGGGATTGTTCGGCGAGCACAGATACACGAGCTTGATATTCGGCTGCCAGGCGGCCAGAAGACGCTCAGGGTCGAGGGCCCAGCCTTGCGCGTGGTCGAGCGGAATCTCAACGACGCCGGCGCCCTGGATGCGCGCCGCAACTTGGTACATGCCGAAAGTCGGTGTGCATTGCAGAATGGCATCGGTGCCGGCGCGCAAATAGATGCGCGACAACACGTCGATGGCTTCATCACCGCCGCGCGTCGCGAGCACGCTCGAGGTCGGTACGCCGTAGAGCGCCGCCAACCGTTCGATCAGGGCCTCCGGCTGCGGTTCGGGATAACGATTGAGACCCGCCGTGGTGGTGTCGCCCGCGGGACGCCAAGGCACTTCATTGGCGTGCAGACGCGTCAGCGACGGCAGCCAAGCCGCGTGCGCATAAGCTTTGAGCGTGACGATCTCGGGGCGCGCCAGGGAAACGACCGCATTCATCCTGTTGCTTCCTCAATCGCGGCGAGGCGAATGGTCACCGCGGCCGCATGGGCGTCCAGTCCCTCGAGATTCGCCAGGATCTGTGCCGTCGGCCCCAAATCCGTCAGGCCCGCAGGCGTCAGCTCCTGCACCGTGATGCGCTTTTGAAAATCCTCCAGGGATAGGCCGCTGTAGGCCTTGGCATAGCCGTAGGTAGGCAGGGTATGGTTCGGCCCGCTGCAATAATCGCCCATGGATTCCGGCGACCAGTGTCCCAAGAACACCGCGCCCGCGGCGCCGACCCGACCCAGCCAACGGCGCGGTTCGCGTATTTCGAGCAGCAGGTGCTCGGGAGCATAGTCATTGGCGATCTCGAATGCGGTGTCGAGGGTGTCGACGATCAACAGCCGCATATGGGCGACGGACTGCGCCAGAATCCCCGCGCGCGATAGGGACGCGACCTGCCGCGGCACTTGCCGCGCCACTTCCTCGGCCAGTGAAACGGAGGTCGTGACGAGTAACGACTGCGCGTCGGGACTGTGCTCCGCCTGCGCGAGGAGATCGGCGGCGACGAAGTCGGCACGAGCGGTGTCATCCGCAATCACCATGACTTCAGTCACGCCGGCCGGAAGGTCCGCCGCCGCACCCGCGGCATCTTGCGCGACCAGCATTTTCGCGGCCGTGACCCAGGCATTGCCGGGCCCGAAGACTTTGTCGCACTTCGGGATGGTCGCCGTGCCGTAGGCCATGGCGGCGATGGCTTGAGCGCCGCCCACTTTGAATACCTGGTCGATTCCCGACTTTCGCGCGGCAACCAACACCGCGGGATCCGCGGCACCGTTGCGTGCGGGAGGCGTGCACATCGCACGCACCGGGCAGGCGGCGATGGCGGCGGGAACGGCGAGCATGATGGCGGTGGAAGGCAGCGGGGCGGAGCCTGCGGGCACATACAGCCCGACCGCGCGGATCGGAACACTGAAGCGCTCGCATACCACTCCCGTCGCGGTCTCCACGCGCAGCAGCGCCGGCATTTGCGCGGCGTGAAATCGCCGCACATTGGCAATCGCCCGCTCTATCGCGGCGGTTTGCACGGTATTCAAGGCGCGCTCGGCGACCTTGAACTCCTGCGCCGTGACTTGCAATGAGGCCAGACGAATCTCGTCGAATTTTTCGGTCAGCGCCAGAAGGGCCGCGTCGCCTTCGCGGCGCACCGCGTCGATAATGCTTTGCGCCGCTTCCTTGGTGGCTGCGGCATGGCGTTGCGCCGGACGTCGCAAGGTCTGATTGCGCTGCGCCGCGGAGAGGGATTTCCAGTCGAGAATACGCATGGATTATTAGCCCAGCCCTAGGCCAGCATTTTCTCGACCGGAAGCACCAGCACCGACGTGGCGCCCACGCCCTTTAGCTCTTCCAACGTTTCCCAGAATACGTTTTCGCGGCATACCGCGTGCACCGCCACCCGGTCCCCTCGACCCTCGAGCGGAATGACCGTCGGCGCTTCACTGCCCGGCAGGAGTTTCGCGATGGCCGGCAGTGCGGAGCGAGGCGCATGCAGCATGATGTACTTGCTGCCTTTGACTTGTTCGACGCCGTCGATGCGCATCAACAGGCGTCGCGTCCACTCCTGCTTTTCCGGAGCGATCGGTACCGGCGTGCGGATCAGCACGGCCTGACTGTCCAACACCGTTTCGGCGTGCCGCAAATGATTCGCCGCCAGCGTGGATCCGGTCGAGACCAGATCGCAAATCAAATCCGCGCGGCCGAGTCGCGGTGCGATTTCCACGGAGCCGGACAGAACTACGACCTCCGCGGCAATGCCGTGGTCCGCAAGAAAGCGCCCCACGATGTGTGGATACGTCGTCGCAATGCGCTTACCCTGAAGCGATTGCGCACCGCGATAGTCGAATCCGTCGGGTACTGCGATGCACAACTTGCAGCGACCGAAATCCAGGAGCTGCACCGTTTCGAAAAGCGGCGCGATGGCGCGCGCGGCGAATGCCAGGCGCTTTTCCTGGACGACATTCAGTCCCACCAACCCTAAGTCGCACACGTCCTCTTGCACCAGATCCGGTATGTCGTCGTCGCGCACGAACAGCACGTCGAGCGGCATGTTCTCGCCGTAGCACATCAGCTGGTCCTTGCCGCGGCTGTACTTGAGGCCACAACGCGACAACAGGTCGAGCGAGCTGTCGGTGAGCCGACCGTTCTTTTGTACGGCTATCTTGAGGCGCATGGGGTCTGTGGAATTCAATTCGCTACCCATTGAGTTTCAGCCGCTCGGTCACGGCCCGGTAGCCGCCGTTACCGGAAGTCAGGTAGCGGGCGACGCGACCGATGGTGGTGACGCTGACCCCCGATTGCTTGTGGATCTCGCGATAGGGCAGGCCGCGCTCCAAGAGTTCTACCACGGCCCAACGATCCGCCATCGCTTGCAATTCCGCCGGCGTGCACAGATCGCGGAAAAAGCTCCGGCATTCCTCGACGCTGCGCAACGCCAGTATCGCCGTGCACAGCGCGCGTTCGTGTTGCTGTTCCTGCCGCTGAGTGACGGGACGATTGGTTTTCATGGGAGAGCGCTGCCCGGCTGATGAATGTATTAACGCACTAGTACATTAATGCATTATTGGAAGAGGCGCAAGCAGATTTAAGCGCAAAATGCCTTGACGCAAACTTGGGCAATGCCTAAAATTCGCGCAGTTCATCTAGACCGGCTGAGGGAAAGGCCCTTAGAAGCCGGGGCAACCACCCAATGTTCCCGTGGAACCAATTGGAACGGTGCCAACTCCTGCGGAGTCGGGCCAACGCTCGAATCCGGTAGATGGACGGTCGATTGCGCAGGTTTCTGCCCGCTGCAATGGGCTACGAGCGCTGACGCTACAGGGGTTATGTAAACCTGTATATGGAGCGAGCGGAACGTGGCCGAGAAATCGTCAATTCAAGTCGAGCAAACCTTACGGCTGCCCCGACCTTTTGCCTTGCACCACGGCGATGTCCTGCCGGATCCGAAGGTGGCCTTCCGGCTCGTAGGGCCCGACGATGCACCGGTGATTGCCGTCCTCGGCGGTATTTCCGCTCACCGAATGGTCGCGGATTCCGCGGGCGAAGGATGGTGGCCGGAGATCGTCGGTCCCGGGCTCGGTGTGGATACCCGCCAATACCGGGTTCTGGGTATCGATTATCTCGGCGGCTACGGTGAGAGTTCCACGCCGCAAAGCGGCGGCAAATTTCCGCCGCTCAGTTCCTACGATCAAGCCGACGCCTTGTGCGCCATCGTCCGGCATCTAATATTGAAGCCGCTGCATGCCATCGTCGGCGCCTCGTACGGCGGAATGGTGGCGCTGTGTTTTGCGGAGCGCTACGCCGAGTTGGTGAATCACGTCGTGATCTTGAGTGCCGCCGACAAGGCGCAGGTGCTCTCGACCGCCTGGCGCAGCGTACAGCGGCAGATCGTGCGCGAGGCAATCGCACGGGGCGACGGCCCGGCGGGACTCAAGCTCGCGCGCGCGCTGGCGATGGCCACCTATCGCAGCGCAGTGGAATTTCAACTGCGCTTCGGCGGGGCGCCGACACGCGATGGGGATCGTTTCCGATTCCCGATCGAGGATTACCTGTTCGCCCGCGGCGACGACTATGTACAAAAGTACCGCGCCGAGTCATTCCTCGTGTTGAGCGAATCGATCGATCTGCACCAGATGGACGCGACGAAGGTGCATACGCAGGCGACGTTGATCGCGGTGCGCGAAGACCAATTGGTGCCGTTCAACGACATGCAGGCCCTGGCCGCGCGCCTCAATGGGCCGCGGCAGCTCATCGAAATCAATTCTATTTTCGGGCACGACGCCTTCTTGAAGGAAGGTGCCGCCCTGACGCCCATCATCAAATTAGCCCTCGCGGAGCAGTCGACATGAGCAATAAATCACCCCCGAAGAAAAGCATCGCAACGCGATCGGTTCGCGCGGGACTCGAGTCGGACGCACAGTACGGCTCCGTGGTGCCGCCGATTTATCTGTCGACGAATTTTGCATTCGAGAAGTACCGCAAGCCGCGCAAGTACGATTACACGCGCTCCGGCAATCCGACCCGCGATCAGTTGGGCAACGCCTTGGCGGATCTTGAAGGCGGCGCCGGCGCGGTCGTGACTTGCACGGGGCTGTCGGCCATTACCTTGATACTGGCGACTTTGCCCAGCGGTGCGCGGGTGATTGCACCCTACGATTGTTACGGCGGGACCTATCGATTGCTCGCCGCATTGCACGCGCAAGGAAATCTCCTGGTCGATTTCGTCGATCAGGCCGACGCTGCCGCCCTGCAGACGGCCCTTGATAAGGGGGCGCATCTGGTTTGGATCGAGACTCCCAGCAACCCCCTCTTGCGGGTAGTGGATATTCGCGCGATCACCGAGGCGGCGCATGCGGTCGGCGCGCTGGCGGTGGCCGACAATACGTTTCTCTCGCCTATTTGGCAGCAACCGCTGGCCCTTGGCGCGGACATGGTGATGCACTCCACCACCAAGTATCTGAATGGGCATAGCGACGTCGTCGGCGGCGCCGTCATCGCGGCAAGCGGGGAGGTGCATGAGAATCTTGCCTGGTGGGCCAACGCCATCGGCGTCACCGGCGCGCCGTTCGACAGCTTCATGACCCTGCGCGGCGTGCGCACACTGCATGCGCGCATGCGCGTTCATGCCGAGAATACGGCCGTGGTCGTTGATTGTTTGACCAAACATCCCGGCGTGGAGCGTGTGTACTACCCGGGTCTGCCCGAGCATCCCGGGCATGAGATTGCGCGGCGCCAACAGAGCGGCTTCGGTGCGATGTTAAGTTTCGAGCTTCATGGGGGCGAGGCGGCGGTCGAAGCCTTCCTCGCAGGACTTGAATGCTTCACTCTCGCCGAGTCACTCGGCGGGGTGGAGAGTCTGATTTCGCATCCTGCCAGCATGACTCATGCCGGCATGGAGGAATCGGCACGATTGCGCGCGGGTATCGGAGCAGGGCTGCTGCGGGTTTCCGTCGGCATTGAGGATCCCGCGGATCTGGTGGCTGACCTTTGCGCCGGGCTCGAACGCGCGGTCACAGCCCAGCCAGCACCGCATCTGCGGCGGCACGCGTCGTAACGCCCATGCCCGCAGCGGCGAGGTCAGCCGGCAGCGCGCCGGTTTCGATGGCTCGCGAGACAGCGGCCTCGATGGCGCGCGCCTCAGGTTCCAATTGCAGCGAATATCGCAGCAACAGCGCCGCGCTCAGAATCGCGGCGTAGGGGTTGGCGATACCGCGGCCGGCGATATCCGGAGCGGATCCATGGATGGGCTCGAATAGTCCGCCCCGCGCACCGGCGCCCAGCGATGCCGAGGGCAACAACCC
>PMMB01000300.1 GCA_003165495.1 Gammaproteobacteria bacterium
GCAGTCGGCGCAGGCTTGCCGGTGCACGAGGCACGCGGCTCGATGGTCCTCGACATCGGTGGCGGCACTTCCGAGGTCGCCGTGGTTTCTTTGAACGGCATCGTTTACGCGGCGAGCGTGCGCATGGGCGGGGATAAGTTCGACGAAGCGATTACGCAGTACGTCCGCCGCAACTACGGCATCTTGATCGGAGATGCCACCGCAGAGCGCATCAAGATTGAAATCGGTTCGGCCTATCCCGGCGGGCAAGTGCGTGAAATCACCGTCAGGGGAAGGAACCTCTCAGAAGGTGTACCGCGTGCCTTCACGTTGAACTCGAATGAAATACTGCAGGCCCTCGAGGAACCATTGCAAGGTATCGTGAGTGCGGTAAGGCAGGCGCTTGAGCAAACACCGCCGGAACTCGGCAGCGATGTGGCGGAGCGCGGTATCGTACTCACGGGTGGAGGCGCATTGCTGCGCAACATCGATAAGTTGATCATGGAAGAAACCGGGCTGCCGGTGTTCATCGCCGACGACCCACTGACTTGTGTGGCCCGCGGCGGCGGACGAATCCTCGAACTCACGCAAGAGCATGGACGAGGAGTCTTTGGCGTACAGTGACTTNNAGAGAATGGCAGGACATGGATGCGTTTGCCTGTCGCGGCGAATATGGCGTTGGCGACGGCTGGTCCTACCGGCGCCACGCCCGGCTCTCCCACACCGGTCGGCGGCTCCGCCGACGGTACGATGTGCACTTCCACCTTCGGCATTTCATTGATGCGCAAGACCCGATAGCCGTTGAAATTGTCCTGCTGGATCCGGCCATCCTTGAGTGTGATCGCTCCGTATAAAGCCGCCCCGAGGCCGAAGCCGATGCCGCCTTCCATCTGGGCGGCGATGATGTCGGGATTGATCGGAGTACCGCAATCGACCGCGCACACCACCCGATCGACCTTGACCTGCCCATCCTTGCCCACACTGACCTCGGCGACCTGGGCGACAAAGGTTTTGAACGCTTCGGCAACCGCGATGCCGCGGCCTTTGCCCGGCGGCAAGGGGGTGCTCCAGCCCGCCTTCTCGGCCGCGAGTTCAAGCACTGCTTTCATGCGCGGATGCTGGTCGAGCAGTTTGCGCCGGAATGTGAAGCCGTCCTGGCCCGCCGCATGCGCCACCTCGTCGATGAAGGCTTCGACGGCAAAGGCCGTGTGCGAGCTGCCGACCACGCGCCACCATAGGACCGGCACGCCGGTCGTGGTCGTCGACAAGTCGACCGCAACGTTGGGGATGGCGTACGCAATGTTCGCGGCGCCTTCGACCGACGTTCCATCAACGCCGTCCTTTATCAACCCGGCGAACGGCGTACCGGCCATAATCGACTGGCCGACGATGACGTGCCGCCAGCCCGTGAGCTGGCCCTCGGCGTTCAGGCCCGCCTCGAGCTTATGAAAGTACATCGGCCGATACAGGCCGCCGTGGATATCGTCTTCGCGCGTCCACTGNNCGCCGACCGAAGCTGCCGCCGGCATAGAGGGTGTGAATGCTCACTTGCTGCGGGTCCAAGCCCGCCGTGTGCGCGGCATTCGCCTGATCGATGGTCTGGAATTGGTCCCCCGCCCAGATCTCGCAGCTGCTCGCGTTCAACTTGATCACGGCATCGAGCGGCTCCATCGGCGCGTGCGCCAAGTACGGAAACTCGTAGCTGGCCGACACCTTGCGCTTGGCGTCCTTGATCGCCTGCAGCGCATCGCCATCCTTGCGCGCGGACATAGCGGGCTGCTCGGCCAGGCGCCGGTACTCTTCCATGAGGGCCGCCGAGCTGCGCTTCTCAGCCTTGGAGTCATCCCACACAACCGTGAGCGCGTCTCGCCCTTGCTTGGCCGCCCAGAAACTCTTCGCCACCACGGCGACGCCGCGCGGTACCTGCACCACTTTGACGACGCCCGGCACGGCGCCGGCCGCGGCGGCATCGAAGGATTTCACCGTCGCGCCGAACAGGGGCGGCCGCTTCAGCAGCGCCACGAGCATGCCGGGCAACATCACATCGAGCGTGAACTGCGCGGTGCCGTCGGACTTCGCTGCCGCGTCGACGCGCGGCGCAGAGTGGCCGATCAACTTGAAATCTTTGGGATCTTTGAGCTTGATCGTCTCAGGTACGGGCAGGGTCGACGCAGTCGCCACCAGCGCGCCGAAGTTCGCGTGCCGTTTGCTGGCCGCGTGGGACACGACGCCTTGCTCCACCGTCAGATCCGCGACCGGCACTTTCCATTCCTTGGCCGCCGCGGCGAGCAGCATCGCGCGCGCTTTGCCGCCGGCCTCGCGCAGCTGCATCCACGAATTGGCCATGGCCGAGCTGCCGCCGGTGCCCTGAATCGTGCCGAAGGCGAAGTTGGCGTAGCGCTTCGCGTCGGCGGGTGCGCTTTCGACCCGGACCGTTGCCCAGTCGGCGTCGAGTTCCTCGGCGACGATGGTGGCAATGCCGGTGTAGGCGCCCTGACCCATCTCGACGTGCTTGGCGATCACGGTCACGCTGTTGTCTGAGCCGACTCGCAGGAAGGCATTGGGCGTGAAGGCGGCGCCGGGCAA
>PMMB01000232.1 GCA_003165495.1 Gammaproteobacteria bacterium
GTAACGACCATTTCGGCAAGAAGCGGAACAACTCCCCTCATCAAGCATCTAAGGAAATGCAGCCTTCAACTCAGTACGCGCGCGACCCAAATGAACAAACCCGGACAACTTTACGCATTGGCCTTCGCCCTCATCCTGACCGGCGCTCTCGGGAACCGATAAACGGAACTCGCTGCGCATCGCCTCTACGGCGTGAGCAACAGTTCCAAGGTGCGCACGTAAACCCGCTGCAGCCGATCGATGTCCGCGACGCGCACGCACTCGTTCACTTTGTGAATGGTCTCGTTGATCACGCCGAGCTCGATCACCTGAGCACCCATGGGGGCGATGAAGCGTCCGTCCGAGGTGCCGCCGCCCGTCGACAGTTTCGGAGTGATTTGCAGATGCTCTCGCACGGCGCGGGTCGCGGCCTCCGACAGTTCCCCGGGAACCGTCAGGAACGGGTATCCGGAAATAAACCAATCGAGCGTGTACTTGACCCGATGGCGCTGCAGTAAAGTCTCGACCACTGTCTTGAGTCCGTCGACGGTTTGTTCCGTGGAAAAACGCAGATTGAAGCGCGCCTTCAATTCTCCCGGGATGACATTGGGCGCGCCCGTGCCGGCGGAAATATTCGATACCTGGAAAGTGGTGGGCTGAAAATGCTCGTTGCCGTGATCCCAGGTTCGCGCCACGAGTTCGGTCAGCGCGGGCGCCAGGGCATGCACCGGGTTATCGGCTAATTGCGGGTAGGCGATATGCCCCTGAGTGCCATGCACCGTGAGACGCCCGCTCAAGCTGCCGCGACGGCCGATCTTGATGGTGTCGCCGAGGGCGCTCTCGCTCGACGGCTCTCCGACCAGACACCAGTCGATGGTCTCATTGCGTTCGCGCAGCACTTCGACCACCCGGCGCGTGCCGTCGACTGACGGCCCTTCTTCATCGCTGGTGATCAAGAATGCGATCGTGCCCCGATGCGTCGGATACCGGCCCACGAATTCTTCGCAGGCTGTCACCATGGCCGCGAGGCCGCTTTTCATGTCGGCCGCGCCGCGCCCATACAAGAGGCCGTCCTTGATGAGCGGAAGAAAGGGATCATTACCCCATTGATCCAGCGGGCCCGGCGGCACCACGTCGGTATGGCCCGCGAAGCAGAACACCGGCCCGCCGCGGCCGCGTTTGGCCCAGAAATTGTCGACCGGACCAAAACGCAAGTTCTCGACGTCAAATCCGATGGCCTCGAGCCGAGCGATCATCAACGCCTGACAGCCGCCGTCGGTGGGGCTGACCGATTCGCGCGCGATCAACTGCTCGGTCAATATGAGCGTGTCGGACTTCGGCGGCGCGTAGGGCATCAGAAGCGCAATACCGGGGCCTGGCGCCGCAGATTGACCCATAAGCCATAAACGCCGAGAGCAAGAGCCGCGATGAGGACCCAGCCCGGCATCGAGAGTCCAAGGAAAGCCCAAGTCACCTTGGCGCATTCTCCGGAGCCCGTCAGTACTTTGACCAGCACGTCACTCAAGGAAAATACCTTGAGCATGAATTCGAGCGATGCGCCGCACGCCGCAACGCTGCCCTCGGGCAGGCTCTGAATATACAGGTGACGAACCGCGACGCCGATGGTGGCAAGCGCGGCCAGGGCGAGCAGCGACGCATAGACGCGCCGGACCCAACCAACCGGGTCGTGCGCCGCCGCGATCAGGAACACGATACCAATGGTAAATACGCCGACACGTTGAAAAATGCACAGCGGACAGGGCTCCAAGTGCAGGACCACTTGCGCGTAATAGGCATAGGCCAGCAAGCTTAGCGCTGCCGCAAATCCGAGAAGATTCCCCTGGCGTCCGGTCATCAGCCGCGCGAGAGAGCGTGCGCGGCGTCGATTTGCTTGGCGACGTCCTCGAGCGAGGTGTGGCGAATGTCCTTGCCGTGAACCATATAGATCACGTACTCGCAGATATTCTTGGCGTGATCGCCGATGCGCTCCAACGCACGCACGATCCACATGATTTCGAGCGCGCGCCGAATGGTGCGCGGGTCCTCCATCATGAAGGTGATGCACTGACGGTGAATCGACTCATATTCTTCGTCCACCATTTTGTCTTCTCGCGCAGTCTTGAGCGCAGCCTGGGAGTCCATGCGGGCGAACGCATCGAGCGCGTCATGCACCATCTGCGCGACCTGCCTCCCCAAGTGTTTGACTTCGCGGTATTTGTCCGCGGGCCGCTCCATCGTCGCGAGCCGCGAGGCGATGTAGCCGATTTTTTCGCCCTCATCGCCGATACGCTCGAGGTCGGTGATGGTCTTGATGATGGCGACGATCACCCGCAAATCCCCGGCAGCCGGCGCCCGGATCGCCAATATGCGGCTGCACTCCTCGTCGATCGACACTTCCATGCCGTTGACCTTGTAATCGTCGGTCGCGACCGATTCGCCCAAGCGGCTATCGCCTTCGACCAAGGCGGTGATCGCCTTGTGCAGCTGCTGCTCCACGAATCCGCCCATCTGCAACACCTGGTTGCGAACTTTTTCCAGGTCCTCGTTGAAGCGGCGAGAAATGTGGTGGGTGAGGTCGGCCGTTTCCATAA
>PMMB01000040.1:0-799 GCA_003165495.1 Gammaproteobacteria bacterium
GCATAGTCGCCGGCATTGAAGGCATCGATGTGAAACGGCGTAATGGCTCGACCGGACCAGAGCCGCAGATGATTGACGGTGGGACCGCGGTTTCCCGGAATCAATTGGTCGAATCCGATGGCGTAAATGTCGCTGGTGCCGACCCAGCGAGGTACATCGCCCGGGGCTGCGTTCTCAGGAGCCTCGATTCGACCGCCGAATCGCACGATGAACCGCACATTGCCGCGGGGTGTCTCCCAGACATTGCGCAGGCGCAGCCAGCTGCTGGCCACCTCGCGCTGCCCGCCGTCAGGGCCGATGACCTGCGTGAAAATACCGTAGTCATAGCGAATGCCGTAGCCCACGGCTGGGTAATGCAGCGTGGCCAGAGAATCGAGGAAGCATGCCGCCAGACGGCCCAAGCCGCCGTTACCCAAACCGGGATCCACCTCTTGACCGGCGATGTCGTCGAGGTCATGGCCCATATCGCGCAAGGCGGATCGTGCTTCCTGCAGCAGGCCGTCTTCCAGGCTGGACAATGCGTTCAACAAAGACCGCCCCAGAAGATATTCGACCGAGAAATAGCACACCCGCTTCACGTGGGCGTTCGCCACGCGGCGCTGCGTGGCCAGCCAGCGTAAAGTCAGCTCCTCGCGCACCGCGAGCGACAGAGCATCGTAAATATCCCGCGCCGTGGCCGAGTCCGGGTTTTTACCGAGCGTTCGGGTGAGGCGATCCAGCATGGCCGCTTGTAAAGTGCCGGGCTGTAAAGCGACGTTCCGGCGGGTCGCAAACTGGGTATCAATCGAGTTCATGTTAA
>PMMB01000040.1:813-3104 GCA_003165495.1 Gammaproteobacteria bacterium
GTCGGCATCGACGTCGGCGGTTCGTCCATAAAGTGCGCACTGGTGGATTTGAGCACCGGTGCATTCGCCGGCGGGCGTTTCAGTACACCGACGCCGGCGCAGGACTCGACCGAGACTTTGCTGATCGCTTTGAAGACCGTGGTGTCGAATGTGCCGGGCGATCACGCCGTGGGCCTGGCGTTTCCCAGTGTGATACGCAATGGCATCGTACGCACGGCGGCGAACCTCAACAAGGCATGGATCGGAAAATCCCTGGCGGCTCTGGCCAGCGAGCATTTGCGCCGTCCCGTGACCGCCATCAACGATGCCGATGCCGCGGGTCTCGCCGAATTGCGCTATGGCGCCGCGCGCGATGTACCGGGTACCGTGCTCTTGTTGACTCTGGGTACGGGCATCGGCAGCGCCTTGTTCGTCGATGGAAGGCTGGTGCCGAATACCGAATTCGGCCACCTTCAAGTCGCGGGACGCGAAGCGGAACTACGCGCGTCCGGACGCGCCAAGGTGGACCAGCACATGAGCTGGGATGCGTGGGCGGAGCAATTGAATCTGGTATTGAGGGAAATGCAGGCATTGTTGTGGCCGGATCTCATCGTGCTGTGCGGCGGCATCACCGAAGAGCCGGAGAAGTTCATGGACAAACTGCGCTGCGAGGCACCGTTGTGCGTAGGGACCTTACGCTCGGAGGCCGGTATCGTCGGCGCGGCATTGGCCACGACCCTGGTTTGATCAGAGCCGCTCTCGCTGCCGCTCTGTCGATTGCGCTGGCCGCATGCGCGAGCACGTCGCCCAAACGTGAGCTTCCGCCGGGTTCACTCGCCGCACCGGACCCGCGTGAACTCATGGTCGACAATGCCCTGTCCATGCTCGGCCAGCCGTATCGCTACGGCGGCGCCGCGCCCGGCGGGTTCGATTGCAGCGGACTGGTCGTGTACGCGGCGCGACGCGCGGGTGTTGCTATGCCGCGTACCGCGCACGAACAGCTGCGCACCGGCATGCCGATCTCGCGCGGCGACGTGCAGAAAGGCGATCTTGTATTCATGCACCTCGCACACAAAGAACTGCATGTCGGCATTGCCATCGACAGCGATCGATTCATTCATGCGCCCTCCGCGGGCGGGCATGTACGCATCGACGCCCTGGTCGCGCCGCACTACGCAAGAGGCTTTGCAGGCGCGCGACGCATTATCGTTGCGCCGTGAGTCGGGTATAGTTCGCTCACCCAACTCCGTCCATCTAACTGCCTCATCAAGGACATCGACATGAAGCTCTATTACGCCCCTGGCGCCTGTTCGCTCTCACCCCACATCGTGCTGCTCGAGGCGGGATTGCCGTTCACGCTCGAAAAGATCGACTTCAAGACCAAAAAAACCGGCGCCGGCGTCGACTATCTCACGGTCAACTCCAAGGGCGCGGTGCCTGCGCTGCAGCTCGACGACGGTCGTGTGCTCACGGAAGGTCCCGCGATCATTCAATACCTCGCCGATCAAAAGCCGGACTCCGGTTTGGCGGCGCGCGCCGGAAGCTTCGAGCGCTACCAACTGATGGAAATTCTGAATTACATTACTTCGGAGGTGCACAAGGAATTCAGTCCGCTGTTCAATCCGGAGGCGTCGGCCGAGCGGAAAGCTGCGGCGAAGACCGCCCTCGGCAAGAAGTTCGATTGGTTATCGGGCTTCCTGGGAACCAAGACCTCCCTGATGGGAAGTGCCTTTACGGTGGCGGACGCGTATCTGTTCACGGTCTTGAGTTGGACCGGACATGTGGGAATCGACCTTAAGCAATGGCCCAGCTTGAGCGCCTATCACTCACGCATCGCGCAACGTCCCAAGGTCCAGCAAGCGCTCAAGGAGGAAGGCTTGCTGAAATAGCGCTTACCCTAAGCTCCGCTCAAACTAGCTCATTGCGGCGTCGACCGCTTCGCTCGCCACCGCCGCAAATTGCAGGGACGCGAGTCGTGCGTAAAGAGGGCTGTGCACCAGCAGTTCGGCGTGGGTACCGACGGCGATTTTATGCCCGTGGTCCATCACCGCGATGCGGTCGGCTTTGAGCACGGTGGCCAGGCGATGGGCAATGATGATGGTCGTGCGTCCCTGCATGAGCTTCTCGAGAGCCTCTTGCACCAGTCGTTCGGATTCCGCGTCCAATGAACTGGTGGCCTCGTCCAGCAATAATATCGGCGGATCCTTGAGGATGGCGCGCGCCAGCGCGATCCGCTGCCGCTGCCCCCCCGACAGCCGCGTGCCGCGTTCGCCGAGGAAGGTGTCATAGCCTTGCGGTAACTTGCGCAGGAA
>PMMB01000040.1:3139-4810 GCA_003165495.1 Gammaproteobacteria bacterium
TAGCGAATGTTCTCGCGCGCGCTGGCGCCGAACAGCACCGTCTCCTGCGGCACCAAACCAATCTGCGCGCGGATATCCTCCGGCCGTAAATCCGCAAGCCGCTTATCGTCGATCAATACGCGGCCCGAATCGGGATCGTAGAATCGCAGCAGTAGCTGAAACGTCGTGCTCTTGCCCGCGCCCGACGGTCCCACGAAGGCAATCGTTTCACCCGGCGCCACGTCGAGGCTGAAATTGGCGAGCGCGGCGCTATCCGGTCGCGAAGGATAACGAAACGTGACATTGTCAAAGCGTATCGTTCCGCTGACTCGAACCGGAAGATCCACGGGGTGCGGCGGAGCGCTGATGATCGGTCGCGCCTGGAGCAACTCGCTCAAACGCTCCATGGCGCCGGCGGCGCGCTGCATCTCGCCCCACATTTCCGTGAGCGCAGCGGCGGAACTGCCGACGAAGCCGGCGTAAAGCAAAAACTGAAACAGTTGGCCGCCGGTCATCGTGCCCGCGAGCACTTGGCGTACACCCAGCCATAAGACGATCGTGATACCGGCAAACACCAGCGTGATGCCGATCGCCGTCAGCGACGCACGCACTCGTGTGCGGCGTATCGAGGTCACGAAGCTGTCTTCCACGGCTTTGCGATAGCGTTCGCTCTGCAGCCCTTCCAGGGTGAATGCCTGCACGGTTTGGATCGCGTTCAATGTCTCGCCTGCGAGCCCGCTCGTGTCGGCAATACGATCCTGAGAGGCGCGCGACAGTGTGCGAACGCGCCGGCCGATGACGATCAGCGGAACGACCACGACCGGAATCAGCACCAGCATGATGCCCATCAGTTTTGCGCTGGTGAGTCCCAGCATCACGAGCCCGCCGATCAAGCTTAAGGTAGACCGCAAAATGATCGATAAATTGACGCCGGAGATCGCCTGCACCAAGGTGGTATCGGTGGTTAACCGCGACAGCACTTCACCGACCCGGGTGGTCTCATAGAACATCGGATCCATGCGCACGACACGCCGGTAGACGGCCGCACGCAGGTCCGCGACCACCCGTTCGCCCAGCCACGTCACCAGGTAAAAGCGCAACGCGGCAAACACTCCGAACACGACGGACGCAGCGAGGAATCCGATGAGGTAGCCATTGAGGCTGCCGGAGTCCTTGGCGGCAACGACGTGGTCGATGAGCTGCCGTAGCGCCAGCGGCAGCGCCAACATGGCGACCGTCGCCACCAGCAAGGCGCACAAGGCGGCCACCATCATCCCTCGGTAGGGCCGCAGGAACGGCAGCAGCGCGCGCAAGGGATTCAAGTTCTTGGCGCGTGGACGGTCGGCATTCGCACTCATGGCTGCCATGATCCCATAACTCAATCAGGACCGCGCAACCGACGGCACGGAAGCAAAGCCCCGCGGTGTCGACCGTTGCGCAGCGACAACGCGCGCAACCGGCAAGATTGCGAGCTGATTGCCTTTCGGCCCACGGGCCGTTATGGTGACCTTCAGGGAAGTTGGCGCGCTTCGGCGGTTGCGCGACCATATAACTAATTGACGGGGATACTACGATGCCAGCCACTCTTTCGAAGCGGTTCAATCAGCGGGTTTCCTGGCAAGTGTTGCTTTTGCGCACTCTTGTAGTGACGGCCGGCGCTTGCGCTGCACCTTGGGCGGGCGCCAACGAGGC
>PMMB01000040.1:4903-8185 GCA_003165495.1 Gammaproteobacteria bacterium
GGCATCTCCTCGAGCGGCGGCTCAGGCACCACCGGAATCTATATCGACGATACCCCGATTCAGGTGCGCAGTCTTGGCTTCAATTCCGACGATACGCTGGTCAAGCTCTTCGACCTCGACCGCGTCGAAGTGCTGCGCGGTCCGCAGGGAACCCTGTTCGGCGCAGGCTCGGAAGGCGGCACGGTGCGCTACATCACGGTGCAGCCCAGCCTCACCCAGTCGAGCGTCTACGCCAAGGCAGAGACGTCCTACACGGAGGGCGGTGCGCCCAGCTACGAAAGCGGCGTGGCTGCCGGCATTCCGGTCATCGACGGCGTGTTCGGCGTGCGCGTCAGCGCCTGGTATCGGCGCGACGGCGGCTGGATCGACCGCATCGACCCGACCACGCTCGAAGTCGTGGACAAGAACGCGAACAGCGACGGTACGGCGGTGCTGCGGCTCGCCGCGCTCTGGCAACCCAACGATGCGGTCCGCGTGACGCCCAGCATCTTGTATCAGAACAGCCAGCGCAACGACGTGACGATCTATTGGCCGGAATATTCGGATCCGAACAACAACCGTTACGTCAGCGCGAATCCCACGGCTCGCCCGGAGCCCGACGTGTTCTACCTGCCCTCACTCAACGTCCAGGCTGACTTGGGTCCGGTGAGGCTGATTTCGACGACCTCATACTTTCATCGCGACGAGATCAGCGGCTATGACGGCACACTGTACAACCTCGGTTATTATCAAAGCCAGATCCCGGCATATGGCAACGCCGCAGGCCTCGCGGCCTTCCCTCTGCTCGACGGAACGGGAGTGCACCTCCCCGCGGGGCTGACCGATTACCGCGCCCCCGCGAGCGTCACCAACACGCAACGCAATCTCACTCAGGAGTTCCGTCTGCAGTCGACCGATCCGACCGCCCGTGTCGCGTGGACGGCGGGTGTGTTCTACTCGCTCGATCGTCAGTACAGCCTGGAGGAAATTCATGACCCGATGGCGGACGCGTTTTTCAATCAGCTTTTCGGCTATCCAATCGCGGTATTTTTCGGTACCCCTCAGAACCCGGACGGCAGTTCCGTTCTGCCGATGGGCGATTCCTATTTCAACCAGCTGACGAGCTACGACCGCCAGATCGCCGGGTTCGGCGAGGTGAATTTCAATCTGACGGATACTCTGAAGCTGACCGCCGGGGTGCGCGTCTCGAAGGATTCCTTCACCATCGAAAGCCTGTCGGGCGGACCGCAGAACAGCGGGCCGCGGGCGGGTACCCAGTCGAACAGCGAGAACCCGGTCACGCCCAAGGCGGGCATCCAGTGGCAGGTCGACCCGAACAACATGTACTACTTCACCTACTCCAAGGGCTTTCGCCCCGGCGGCGGCAATCCGTCGATCCCGTACGATCCCACTTTTCAGAACCTCACGCTCGGATGCACCCAGGACTTCATCAATCTCGGCTTGACGAACGGCGCGCCGGCCACTTACAAGTCCGATTCAGTGCAGAGCTTCGAGGTGGGCGCCAAGAACAACATCGAGAATCGTATTCGTCTGGCCAGCAGTATCTACTACATCAAATGGAACAACATCCAGGAAAATGTGGTGCCGCCCATCTGTCAGATCCAATTCACCGAAAACCTCGGCAACGCCGTCTCGAAGGGGTTCGACCTGCAGGCCGATTTCCAGGTGACCGATGCATTCTCCATCGAGTCGAGCTTCGGCTATACGGATGCGCGCTACACCACGAGCACCTATGTCGGGCCGGTGCAAACTGGGCTGCCGGTGGTGGCCGCCGGCGATGCGATCGCCGGGCCGAACGGCATCGGGACCGGCTACTCGATTCCGCCCTACTCGATATCCCTAGGCCTGGAATACAAGTTCCAGGCGTTCGCACACGAATCCTATGTGCGCGGGGATTGGGAGTACCTGGCCGGGGATAAGTGGCTGCATGCCGCCCAGGATCCCAACACATCGTCCTACGACGCCACCGGCTTACCGACCGAGCGGGAGAGTTTCGCCTCGCTGCGGGCCGGCACCAAGTTAGGCGACTTCGGGGTATCCCTGTTCGTGGACAATTTGACCGACAGCCATACCATCCTGAATTACAACCATCAGACCAACTCTTACGACGGCAGCGGCAATCTGCTGGCAAGTCCCGCCTACCGATTCATTTCCTATCGGCCGCGAACCTTCGGCATCACCGTGGTGTTTCGACACTAGCCACTCATCGGCTGACCGCGCTCGACCGTTCAAGCCACCGCACGCTTCGCTTCGCTGCCGTACGCGGCGTGCAAGGATGCGTCCGCGGTTGCGCCGGTTTTTGCGCGGTGCTACTGTCGAGAAAGTTATCGGACCATATAAGTAATTTGCGGGGATACATGCGAGCCACTACTGCGAAGCCGTTGATTCGGGGGATTTCCTTGCGAGTGTTGTTTTTGCGCACCCTTATAGTCGGTACCAGCGCCTGCCTCGCGGGTGTGGCCTCCGCCTATGACGCCGCCGCCGCCACCGAACCGGCCGCGACGGGGGGTCTCGAGGAAATCGTAGTAACTGCGACCCGCCGCGAGGAGAGCATCAGCAAGGTGCCGATCAGCATCACCGCGCTCTCGCAGGATGCGCTCGACCAGAGGGGCATCCGCGACCTCACCGAGCTGGTGCGCTTCACGCCGGGCGTCTCCATCGACACCACCGGCACCAATCAAATCTCGATCCGCGGGATTTCATCGTCAGCTGGCGCGGGCACGACGGGCATCTACATCGACGACACGCCGATTCAAATGCGCGAACTCGGGTTCAACCCCGACGAGACGCTGCCGAAGACCTTCGATCTGGATCGTGTCGAGGTGCTCCGGGGTCCTCAGGGAACGTTATTCGGGTCCGGCTCCGAGGGCGGCACCGTACGCTACATCATGACGCAGCCGAGCGTGTCCCAGGAATCGACCTACGTGCGCAGCGAGGCTGCGTACACGCAATACGGCGCGCCCAGCGGCGAGGCGGGAATCGCGCACAGCGGCCCGATCATCGACGGCGTGCTCGGTTATCGCGCGAGCATCTGGTATCGCTACGACGGCGGCTGGATCAACCGCGTCGACAACGCGGACAACATCACCGAGAGCAACGCCAACCACGCCGGCACGACGGCGGCGCGCTTCGCCCTGCTCTGGCAACCGAACGAGAACGTGAAGGTCACGCCGAGCGTGATGTTCCAGAATAAGCAGCAGCACGACCTCACGACGTACTGGCCGGCCTACTCCAATCCGGGAGCGGGCCAATTCAACAACGCGACGCCCGAGCTCATCCCGA
>PMMB01000048.1:0-1814 GCA_003165495.1 Gammaproteobacteria bacterium
GATTTGCGTGCGTTTTCTGTTGCGGCCGTCGTATTCCCCCCGGCTCCGACCGCGGTGCCGATCGCCACCGCCTGTCCCATGCTGAGGAAAATCTGCACGGTGGATTCGGTGGATCGCAAGGCATGTTCCAATTTATCGAATAGGGCGTCGCGCTGCGGCGTCGACGGAGCGGTGAGCTCGCCATTCATGATTTTGTCGATTTTAAGTTCCTCGAACGCGGCCGTGGCTATGTCCGCGGTCACCATGCGGCGGCCGAGATCGCTCAGCAGGAACGCCTCGGTTTTTTTCACCGTCGCAGCATCGAGATTGGCGGCGAGCGCGCCCAAGGCAGGGGTTTCGAAAACGTCGATGCGAAATCCGCGCTTGGCGGCGGCAGTTACAAGTTCAAGCTGCCGATCGGAGAGCTGCGCAGCGCTATCGGCCGAAAACATCTGTCGTATGTGCGCCGGCATCGATTCCAACGAGGCGCGCACCTGTTCGCGAGTCGCGGCTTCCTGATAGATCTTCGCCGCGGTTTCGATGTCGATCGGCTGCGCGGCATAAACACCGGTGGACAAAAGCATCAGTATTGCAAAACGATACATGCGCGAACTCCGAGTGACTGCCAGTCCGGAACGATTGTACACTCCGGGCCTTACGGGGCTGGCCGTTCCGAGGTGCACATGGGCATGGCAATCGTTTCGACAATGTCACTGTCGGTTTTGTTCATCATAAGTTGCGCCTCCCCCGAACCGCAAAAAACCGTCGACCAGAACGCGGACAGCACGCGCAAAGCGCTCGACGCTCAAGAGCGCGGCGATACGGCTCCTTAGCTTGAGCCGGGCGTGGCATTGGAGTGTCCGCAAGATCTTGAGCCTGTGGGTGCGGGTGACCATCAGGCCCGATGACGCTGCCGCCGCGATCGCGGCTAGCCCAAGGCCGGTCTGCTATGTCCTGGAGCGCGAGAGCCACACGGACCTCGCAGTGCTCAGCATAGTGTGCGCCAAGCTTGGCCTGCCGCGTCCCGAGAGGCGATTGCTGATCGGTGAACGGCGCGCCGACAAAGCCTACTTCGAACTGATACGACCGGCCGGCTTGTTCAGGGCCCGCCATGCCCTGCGCGCCCCGCGCTACGCGCTGCAGCTGATGGCAGCCGCGACGGCTCATCCACAATTCGATGTCGATCTCGTGCCGGTTGCCATATTCTGGGGCCGCGCGCCGCACAAGGAGGCCAGTCTCTGGCGTCTGCTATTCGCCGAAGATTGGGTGTTGGTCGGGCGTTTCCGCAAGGCTCTGAACGTGCTGGTCAACGGCCGCAATACCTTGGTGCACTTCGGCGAGCCGGTACGGCTCCGCGATGCTCTGCAGGATGGCATGAGCGAGCAGCGCAGCGTGCGCTGGATCTTAAGAAACCTGCGCACCAGCCTGCGCGCACAGCGCGCTTCGACGATCGGACCCGATCTCTCGCACCGCCGGACCCTGGTGTCGCAATGCTTAAGGACCACGGACGTGCGCAGAGCCGTGCGCCGCGAAATGCAGGCGCACGGCTCTGCGCGCCGCGCCGCGCTGCTCGCGGCACGCAAATACGCGATCGAAATCGCAGCCAACTTTTCTCAGTCCTTCGTCCGCTTCATGGCGACGCTGCTGGGATGGCTGTGGAATCGGTTGTATGAAGGCGTGGATTTCGAGCATGTCGATAAAATGAACGAGATCGGCGATGGCGCGGAGATCATTTACGTTCCCTGTCACCGCAGTCACATGGATTATCTGCTCCTCTCCTATGTGATCTATCGCAAGGGCTTCGCGGTTCCGCACGTGGCGGCGGGCATCAATCT
>PMMB01000048.1:1830-4677 GCA_003165495.1 Gammaproteobacteria bacterium
TATACGCGGCGGTGTTCGCCAAATACCTCGGCTTCATGATGGCGCGCGGCCATCCGCTGGAATATTTCATCGAGGGAGGCCGCAGCCGCACCGGCCGCCTGCTCTCGCCGCGCACCGGCATGCTGTCGATGACCGTGCGCGCATACCTGCGCGACCCGAAGCGGCCGGTGGTTTTCATGCCGGTGTATTTCGGCTACGAGCGCATCGTCGAAGGGCGTACGTACATCGGTGAGCTGTCGGGCCAACCGAAGGAGAAGGAGAGCGTGCTCGGTCTGCTCAAGGCAGTCGTGTCGGTGCTGCGCAGCAAACTTGGGCGTGTCCATGTCAATTTGGGCCAGCCCATTTCGCTCGACGAATTGCTTTGCCGGCATGACCCGAACTGGCGCCGCGCCTCCCTTAAAGACCCGGAATCGCCGCCAGGATGGATCAACGACGCCGTCGGCGATCTCGCCGCCCGGATCAATATTGAAATCAACGCGGCGGCCGCGGTGACGCCGATCAATTTGGTGGCGATGGCGATTCTGGCAACCCCGCACCAGGCATTGCCCGAGGCCGATCTGGTGCGCCAGGTCGAACTGTATCAACTGCTATTGCGCGATGCGCCCTACGGACCGTTGGTGACGATTACGACGGACAGCGCTGCTCAAATGATTCGCTGCGCCGAAGCGATGGGCATGCTGGAGAGGCAAACGCAAGCGCTCGGCGACATCATGCGCATGAACGCCGAGAACGCGGTGCTGGCCACGTACTATCGCAACAACATCCTGCATTTATTTGCCATGCCGTCGCTGCTCGCCTGCTGCTTCGTGAGTAACGCCGGCTTGCGCACCGCCGACATCCACCGCTTGGTGCGACGGGCCTACCCCTACATTGCAGCCGAGTTGTTCCTGCGTTGGGACGAAGCGTCGGTGAGTGGGGTCGTGGATTCATTGCTCGAGACCTTCACGCGTCTGAATCTGCTGCAAGCCAATGCCGATCGCAGCGAGTGGCAACGTCCGGCCTCGACGTCGCTTGAAGCCATGCGGCTGTCGCTGCTGGCCCAGGCGACGATTCAAACGGTGGAGCGGTATTACTTGGCCATCGCATTGTTGCTGCAATCGGGCAGCGGCAGCATCACTCAGGAAGCGCTCGAGCAACGCTGCCAACTGATGGCCCAGCGCATGTCGGTGCTCTATGGATTGAATTCGCCGGAGTTCTTCGACAAGAGTCTGTTTCGCAACTTCATCGATCTGCTGCGCCACCGAAAAGTGATTCAAGCATCCGGGGACGGCAGACTCTCATTCGGCGAGCCGCTGCTGGCGGTTGCCGCGGACGCCCAACTGGTCCTTTCCGAGCAAATCAGACACAGCATTCTGCAAGTGACTCTAGGCCAGTGAGTCGGCCGACCTAGTCCCAACCCCGTCCGCCGCGCTCGAGCTTGGTCGCGCCGCGGCGTTTCTTCGATTCGATGCGGCGTTCCTTGGATCCCTTGGTGGGACGCGTCTTCTTGCGGATCTTGGGCTCCGCCAGCGCCGCGCGAATCAATGCTTCCAGGCGTCCAAGCGCCGCGCGGCGATTGCCCTCCTGGCTGCGTTCGCTCATGGACTTGAACAGGATGCTGCCGTCGTCGATGAGCTTCTGGCCGGCGAGCCGGCGCAAACGATTTCTGACGGTCACCGGCAGACTGGCATTCAGCGGCAGCAAAAACCGCAGTTGCGCGGCGCTCGACACCTTGTTGACGTTTTGACCGCCCGGACCCGAGGATCGAATGAACTTCCATTCCAATTCCTCGTCAGGGATGACGATGTCCGGCGTGATGATCAGGGCCATTGCGAGTTGTGCACGACAATCTCGCGCTGCGCCACCGGGATCGTGATCTTGTGCTCTTTGAACAGCCGCCATATGGCGCGATTCACTTCCGAGCGCACATTGTTCACTCCTTCCTGCGGATCGGAAATCCAGAAGCGCAGCTCGAGTTCGATGCCGCTGTCGCTGAAGTGCATCAGCCGTGAAACAGGGGCAGGTTCAGACAGCACCCGCGATTGACCTTGGCAGGCGGTCAGCAGGATCTGCAAAGCCAATTCCGGATCATCGTGATAACTCACGCGGACGGGCAATTTGAGGCGAATGCGCGGGTCCGTGTAGCTCCAATTGATCACGGCATTGGAGATCAGCTGCTGATTCGGCACCAGCATTTCCACGCCGTCCCGGTCGCGCACCACGACGTAGCGGCCGCGCAATTCCTGCACCCAGCCGAAGTTTTCGGTGCTGGTGCCGCTCTGTCCCGAGAGACTGATGACATCGCCCGGTTTGATGGAGCGATCCATGAGCAGGACGAAGCCGCTGACGAAATTCGCCGCGATGGATTGCAGGCCGAATCCCAACCCCAAGCCGATGGCGCCGGTCAGCACCGTCAGCGCCGTCAGATCGACGCCGGCGGCATTCAGGCCGATGAGAATGGAGAGGCCGATCAAAAAGGCGTTGGAGAATTTCGCAATGCCGATGCGCGTAGAGGGCGCGAGGTTGCTGAGTTTCTTTAAGCGCCGCTCGACCCAGCGGCTGATCCAGGCCGCAACCAAAACGAACACGGTCAGCGTGAACAGCAACTTCAACACCGACCACAGAGTGATGCGGCTCCTGCCCGCCGCCATGCCGATGCCGTCCAAGGCGCTGATGATGGGATCGAGCCAACCCAGGTACTGGGCGGCAATGATGAGCCAAATGAACAGCGTGACGCGATTTTCCCAATGCTGCATCCACGACTTGTTGCCGAGGCTCGCGGCAAACAACAGCACCAAGATGCGCACCACGACATAGGCGCCGATCAGGCGCGCCGCGGCATCCAACACCGTGACGTCGAGGTGCGCG
>PMMB01000292.1 GCA_003165495.1 Gammaproteobacteria bacterium
TTCGCCAATGTCAACGGCACCGGATCGGCCAGCGCCAATTCGCTGGTCATGAAAGCGATTTTTCGCATGGGAGTGCCGGTCGCCGGGAAAAACTATTTTCCGTCGAATATCCAAGGCCTGCCCACCTGGTACGAGATCCGAGTGACGCGCGACGCCTATGCCGCCCGCGCCAGCCAGGTGGACATCATGGTGGCGATGAACGCGGAAACCTATTCGCGGGATGTGCGCGAGTTGAGTTCGGGCGGCTACCTGATTTACGACTCGACGTGGCCGCGCAGCTCGCTCTTGCAACGCGGCGATATCACGGTGATCGAGGTGCCGCTCGCCAAGCTCGTCAACGAGAATTTCGACGGCGTGCGCAATCGCATACTCTTGAAGAACGTTGCCTACGCCGGTGTACTCGCCGCCTTGATCGACGTCGATCTCGAGGTGATCAGCGCTCTATTGAGCGAGAGCTACGGCAAAAAACCGAAATTACTCGATTCGAACACCAAGGCTCTGCGCTTGGGCTATGACTACGTCAAAGAAAATCTGACATCGCCGCTGCCGCTGCGCGTCGAGCACATGGATAAGACCCGCGGCCACATCATGATCGACGGCAACACAGCCGCGGGCCTCGGCTGCGTGTACGCGGGCGCAACGGTCGGCGCCTGGTATCCCATCACCCCCTCGACCTCGCTGATGGATGCATTCAAAGGCTTTTGCGAACGTTACCGCGTCGATCCACTGACCGGCGAGCGTAACTTTGCCGTGCTGCAGGCCGAGGACGAACTGGCCGCCGTCGGAATGGTGCTCGGTGCATCGTGGAACGGAGCGCGCGCCTTCACGCCGACCAGCGGGCCGGGCATTTCCTTGATGAACGAATTCGTCGGTTTGGCGTACTACGCTGAGGTACCGTGCGTCATTTTCGACGTGCAGCGGGTCGGTCCGTCCACCGGCATGCCGACGCGCACGCAGCAGTCGGACCTCATGTTATGTGCCTATGCGTCGCACGGCGACACGCGGCATGTGCTGCTATTCCCCGCCAATCCCGAGGAATGTTTTTATTTGGCGGTGCAAGCCTTCGATGTCGCCGAACGCCTGCAGACCCCGGTTTTCGTGCTCTCGGATCTCGATATCGGCATGAACGATTGGATGTGCCCGGATCTTCAATGGGACGATGCCTACCGGCCGGATCGAGGCAAGATCCTGTCGCCGGAAGAACTCGCGGGTCTGGAGAAATTCTATCGCTACGTGGATCGCGACGACGATGCAATTACCTACCGCACCTTGCCGGGAACCAACCCCAAGGGGGCCTACTTCACGCGCGGCTCGGGCCATAATCAATACGGCGGATACACCGAGGATTCCGCCGAGTACCAGGGCGTGCTCGATCGGCTGAAGCGAAAATTTGCGAACGCGCCGAAATACCTGCCCAAGCCCGTGATGATGGGCAACGGCACCAGCGAAGTGGGGATCGTGAGCTTCGGCAGTTGCGATGGCGCAATTCGCGAAGCGCTCGACGTCCTCGGGCGGCAGAAAATCGACTTGGATTATCTTCGCGTCAAAGCATTTCCGTTCAATAGCGACGTCGAAGCCTTCTTGAAATCGCATTCGACCGTTTTCGTCGTCGAGCAAAATCGCGACGCGCAGTTGAAATCCCTCTTGACGCTCGAGACCGCCGTGGAGAAGTCGAAGCTATTTTCCATCTTGAGCTACAGCGGATTCCCGATGTCGGCCGAGCCCATCGTCAATGGTATTAGAGCAAAGCTCGCCGAGGCGCCGCGGCTGACCGCGGTTACGCGCAAGAGCTAAAGAGCCACACATGTCATACATCAACAAACCCAAAGTCGCGCATCCCTCGCTTCCGACCAATTCACTGGGAATGACCCGCCGCCAATACGAGGGCAGCATGTCGACCTTGTGCGCCGGATGCGGCCACGATTCGGTGACGGCGTCGATCATCGAAGCGTGCTGGGGTCTTTCGCTGCGCCCCGAACAGCTGGTCAAGCTGTCGGGCATCGGATGTTCGTCGAAGACCACAGCCTATTTCGTGAGCGGCTCGCACGGATTCAATTCGGTGCACGGGCGCATGCCCTCGATCGCGAGCGGGGCGAATGCCGCCAATCGACGCCTCACCTACGTCGGTGTGTCCGGCGACGGCGATTCGCTCTCCATCGGCATCGGTCAACTGGTGCACGCCATCCGCCGCAATGTGAACATGCTGTATTTGATCGAAAACAACGGCGTTTACGGTTTGACCAAGGGGCAATTCTCGGCCTCCGCCGATATTGGCACCAAGGCGAAGCGCGGCGATGTCAATTCGTCGCCGCCGATCGACCCGGTATTGCTGGCGCTGACCTTGGGCGCGACCTTCGTTGCGCGCAGCTTCTCCGGCGACAAGGCACAGCTCGTTCCGCTCATTCAAGCCGGCTTGCGTCACAATGGGTTCGCCTTGATCGATGTGCTCTCGCCCTGCGTAACCTTCAATGATCATGAGGGTTCGACCAAGAGTTACACCTTTACGCGCGAGCACTACCACGCGGCGGTCGAGACGGATTTCGTGCCACGCGCACAAGAGATTGAAGTGGATTATGCGCAGGGCGAGTCGATTCCGGTGAACCTGCACGACGGCAGCCGGGTCATTTTACGCAAGCTCGACCCGACCTACGATCCCACGGATCGGACCGCCGCGTACAATTACATCGAAACCAAGCTCAAGCATAACGAATACGTGACGGGGCTCATTCACATCAATGAAACGGACTCGACCGAGTTCCACAATCTGAACCGCACCGCCGAAGTCCCGCTGAACAGCATTCCCTACGAAAAACTCTCCCCGGGGCGCGCCGCGCTCGACAAGCTGATGGCCCGGTATCGTTAGGGCCAAGGAGCTCAAGGCTGCAAGCGGGTGACCGACCAGGGCGCGTCTCGGCCGGCGCCCGGCCGACCGGTCAAGGTTCGCGTCCACAATGCGCGGTCGTGGATGCGGAACTCGCCTTCCACCCACAGCTCCACGGCGTCCGCACACAGACGATATCCGCCCCAATGAGGCGGCCGCGGCACATCCACGGCGACATCGTCGGGTTCAGCGGTGCCCGGGCCTTCGTAGGGAATCCCAAAGCGGCGTGCCGTTGCAGTCACCGCGACGGCGAGCGCCTGACGCGATTCCACGGGTTGGCTTTGTTCGCTGGCCCATGCGCCGAGCCGGCTCTGCCATGGACGGGTACGAAAATAGTCGTCGTTCTCGGCATCCGAGAGCATTTCGACCTGACCCTCGGCGCGCACCTGGCGGCGGCGGTTGTCCCAGTGAAATACCACCGCGGCCCTGCGGTTGGCCTCGAGTTCCCGACCCTTGCGCGACCGATAGTTGGTGTAGAAAACGATGCAGCCCGGCAGTGTGTCGATCTCTTTGCAGAGTACGACTCGCGCCGATGGGTAGCCGCGACCGTCCACGGTCGCCAACACCATGGCATTGGGATTGGGTTGGGCGACATCTGCCCGAGCCTGCGCCAGCCATTGTGCCGCGATGATGAGGGGGTTCGCCGGCAATGGGTCGGGTAGGGTTTCCGTCCATTGTCTCTGTATGCTGCTGCTCATATAACAATGGTAGCTGTGCCGTTGCGCTTGCGGTAGCCGTGGGCGCCCAGTAAAACGGGAACGGCAAGAAAAAGAGGACTTTTTTCACATGAATCTCGATGAATTGCGAACGGCACTGACTGATCTCGACGGTCAGCTGTTGGATCTGGTCGCGCGCCGTCAGGCGTTGAGCGAACAGGTGGCGACGGTCAAGCGCGCCACCGGACGCCCGACCCGCGACTTCGGACGCGAGCGCGAGGTCATCTTGCGGGGCCGTAATACCGCTTCGCGGCTGGGTGTGTCGCCCGACCTAGCCGAATCGTTGTTGCGGCAACTCATTCAATCCTCGTTGGCGACCCAGGAGCAGGCGCGGGTTGCCGCCCAGGCGCACGGCAGCGGCAAACGTGCCTTGGTGATCGGCGGTCACGGCAAGATGGGCGGGTGGTTCGCGGAATTTCTTGCGTCGCAGGGTTTTCGTGTCGCCATCGCCGATCCCATGGGCGGTCTTCCAGGTTTCGATACGGTCGCCGAGTGGCAGAACGATCCTCTGGATTTCGACTTGATCGTGCTGGCCACTCCCTTGAGCACCACGACGCGCCTGCTCGAGTTCCTGGCGCAGCGCGCGCCGCGCGGCCTGATCTTCGACTTGGGTTCGCTCAAGACGCCGCTGCGCGCCGGTCTCGACGCGCTGGTCAAAGCCGGTTGCCGCGTGACTTCGCTGCACCCCATGTTCGGACCGGACACGGAATTGCTGTCGGGCCGGCACGTGATCTTCATCGACTTAGGGAATCCCGATGCGCTGCGGGAAGCGCAGGAATTGTTCGCTCCGACGATGGCGGAACGTGTCGTCATGGGTCTGGACGAACACGATCGCTTGATTGCCTATGTGTTGGGGTTATCGCACGCGCTCAACATCGCCTTCTTCACCGCGCTGGCCGAGAGCGGCGAAGCAGCGCCTAGATTGGCAAGGCTGTCGAGCACCACGTTCGATTCACAGCTGGAAGTGGCGAGCCGCGTCGCCGCCGAAAGTCCCGATCTGTATTTCGAAATCCAGAGCTTGAACGAATACGGCAGCGAGTCGTTGCTCGCCCTACAGCAAGCGGTGGAGCGTCTGGTCGCAACCGTGAAGACGGGGAATTCGGCAGAATTCACCGCCATCATGAATCGCGGCCGAGCGTACTTGGATGTGCGGGCGGCGGCGCGTGCGGGTTGATATGGGTGACTTGATTCAGGAGAACGAAGAACTCAAGAAACGCCTCAAGGAAATGACCGCGGAGGCCGCCAACAACGAGAGCATCATGAAGCGCACCCAGGCGCGCGAATTGACGCTGCTGCGGGCCGACAGCTTGGCGCAGCTGCTGCGCGCCATGGTCGATGATTTGCGCGAGTCCTATTTGCTCGACGCCGTCAGCGTCGTACTGCTCGATCCCCAGCATGAGGTTCGGCATTTGTTGCTGGCCGGCGGCGATCGACCTGACGAATTCAAGCAGGTTTTCTTCGTCGATTCGTTGATCGGCCTGGCACCGCAACTGACTGTGCTGCATAAGCCATGGCTCGGTCCCTTCGTAGGAGCCGATCATCATCTCCTGTTTCCGGGCATCCCGAATCTCAAGAGCGCTGCCCTGGTGCCGCTGCCGCGCAAGGACCGCGCAACCGGTGCGTTGTGTTTCGGCAGCCGCGATCCGACGCGCTTCACGCGCCATCACGGAACGGACTTTCTGGCGCACTTGGGCGCGGTGGCTGCCGTGTGCGTCGAGAATGCCGTCAACCGCACGCGCCTGCTGCGCGCCGGCATCACCGATTTCCTGACCGGTTGGCACAACCGACGCTATTTGCAGCAACGGTTAAAGGAAGAGTTGGCGCGCGCGCAACGGCACGCCGGAAGCATCGCCTGCCTGATGATCGACATCGATCGATTCAAGAGCATCAACGACGGTTACGGGCACCTGGCGGGGGATAACGCGCTCAAAGAGATTGCGCACCGCGTTGAATCTCAAATTCGCAGCATGGACACGGCTGCGCGTTTCGGCGGCGACGAATTGGCCATTCTATTGCCGGAGGCAACCGCGGCCGAGGCGGCGACGCTGGCCGAACGCATTCGCGACGCCATCGCGGCAGTGCCATTTGCCCTTACTTCGCAGATCGAACGCAGCTTGACGGTGTCGGTCGGCGTAGCAGCAGTCGCGCCGGGACGCCATGAAACGGACTTGAAGGCGGTTGGCGACCGACTGTTGGCCGATGCCGATGCGGCGCTATATCGAGCCAAGGCGCTGGGCCGAAATCGCGTGCAAGTAGGCGCCGGCTAAGCGGCGGCGGCCGAGCTTTACGCGGCGTACATTTCCCCACATAAATCATCCGCCCGCCAATCGCGGAATTCTGTGCGCTGGCGTACATAGCGAGCAGCCGATACAAAATATCAACTGACTTGCGCCTATGACTTCGCGCGGCCTGTCAACTTTGTTCGCTAACAGACAGACAGGTAAAGAAGAATTAGATCTAATACCTTGGGAGTTGGCGCGCAAGGATGGTGCAATGCCACGGAATATACTTCTTTTGCAGGAAAACGCCGCAAAGGCTACGATCACTCAAGAGCTGCTTGCCAAGCCAAGCGATGGGCCGTTCGCCGTCGAATGGATCAGAAGTTGCGCCGCCGCGCTCGATCGATTGAACGACCACACCAAAGATGACATAGCGGCCGTTGTAATTGATTTACTGCTGCCCCAAGGGCAAGAACTCGAGACCTTTGAGCAGATACTCCAGGCATCACCGCACATTCCGATCTTGGTGCTCAGTAATCCGGAGCAGGAGCAAGTTGCCAAGCAAGCCGTACAACGCGGAGCGCAAGATTATATTTTAGAGAACCGCCTCGACAGCTACTCATTGTCGAAGGCTCTGCACAACATGCTCGAGCGCGCGGTAAACGCCGAGGCCCTATTTATAGAAAAGGAGCGTGCGCAAGTCACCCTGAATTCCATCGGTGATGCCGTCATCAGCACCGATGTCGCGGGCAAAGTAACCTATCTCAATCAGGTGGCTGAGGCGATGGCAGGCTGGAGAAGCGCAGAGGCGCTAGGCCGCGCTTTTGGCGAAGTGTTCCGAATTATCGACAGCGCAAATCCCGAACGCACCGTGAATCCGATGGGCGCCGCCATGCAGCAGAATAAAACCGTGGGACTGGGCGGGAGCTGCATCCTAATCCGGCGCGACGGCAGTGAATCCGCCATCGAGGATTCCGCGGCGCCCATTCACGATCGCAGAGGCCACGTGACGGGCGCCGTGATGGTTTTCCACGATGTGACCAAGATGCGCGAGATGTCGCAGCGGATGTCCTATTTGGCGCATCACGACTACCTGACCGACTTGCCCAACCGCTTATTGCTGGATGACCGGCTTGCCCAAGCAATGGCGGCGGCTCGCCGGCAACAGCAACAACTGGCGGTGCTATTCGTCGACGTGGATCGGTTCAAACACATCAACGACTCCCTGGGCCATGCGATCGGCGATGAACTCCTGCTGTCGATTGCCGGGCGCCTGGTCGCCAGCGTACGCGGCTCCGATACCGTCAGTCGTCAGGGCGGCGATGAATTCGTGATCCTGCTGTCGACCATAGCGCATGCGGAAGATGCTGCACTCAGTGCAAACAAGATACTTACGGCGCTCGGTATGCCTCATCACGTCAAGGAGCACGATCTGCAAATCACCGTCAGTATGGGCATCGGCATCTATCCGGATGATGGGACGGATGCAGAGACGCTCGTCAAGAACGCAGACATTGCGATGTTGAACGCCAAGGACAACGGGCGCAATAACTACCAGTTCTTCAAGTCGGACATGAACGAGCATGCCCTGGAGCGCCAGTCCCTCGAGAGCGGTTTACGACATGCGCTGGAGCGGCGTGAGTTTGTGCTGCACTACCAGCCGAAAATGGATCTCGAGACCGAGGCGATTACCGGCGCCGAGGCGCTGATACGCTGGCGGCAACCGGCGCGAGGAATCGTGCTTCCGGAGCAGTTCATACCCATCGCCGAACAATGCGGCTACATTGTTCCGATCGGGCGATGGGTGCTGCGCGAAGCGTGTCGCCAGATTCAAGACTGGTTGGACGCGGATCTCGCGCCAATGCCTGTGGCGATCAATGTCTCGGCAGTGGAATTGCGATCCAAGGACTTCGTTCGAGGTGTTCGCGCCATTCTGCAGGAAACGGGATTGGATGGGCGGTACCTTGAGTTTGAGCTGACCGAAACAGCCCTCATGCAGGATCCTAAATCCACGATCGCCGTGCTGCAAGCGCTCAAGGATATGGGAGTGCGGATCACTCTGGATGATTTCGGAACCGGATATTCCAGCCTGAGCTACTTAAAGCGCTTTCCGATCGACGCCCTGAAAATCGACAAATCGTTCGTACACGGCCTGTGCACCAACGCCGACGACGCCAACATCGTCAGCGCCGTCATCAATATGGGGAAGAGTTTTCGTCTAAAAGTTATTGCGGAGGGCGTGGAGACACGAGAGCAATTCCTAGCCCTTCAAGCCCAACATTGTGGCGAGGGACAAGGTCACTATTTCCAAAGGCCGATGGCCTCCAAGGAGTTCGCCAAATTGCTGGGATCCGATTTGTCGGCAACAGTCGTCGCCTGAAGTTAACGCTTGCTGCAATGCATTGTTGACCGGCAGAGCATGCCTGCCGTCGCATTCTGGCAACAAGGCGCCGCACCCAACATTGACAACGGCCGCCTATCCTTTGTACGGTAACGAACCCAGATACGTTGCGGAATACTGTGAATACTCTTGCTCCATTCCCTACAGAGAACCACTTGCTCGCCGCGCTCCCGGAACCTGAGCGGCAGCGCTGGTTGCCACAGCTTGAACGCGTCGAGCTGCCTCTCGGCCGGGTGCTTTACGAATCGGGCGGCACGTTGAGCCATGTGTACTTTCCAACGACCGCCATTGTCTCACTCCTGTATGTGATGGAGAACGGCGCCTCCGCTGAGATCGCCGTGGTCGGCAATGAGGGCATCGTCGGCATTTCGCTGTTCATGGGCGGAGAGTCCACGTCGAGCCGAGCAGTAGTGCAAAGCGCGGGACTGGGCTTTCGGCTGGAAGCGCAGACAATGAAGGATGAGTTCGACCGAGCGGGTAGCGTGCTACACCTGCTGCTGCGCTACACCCAGGCGCTGATCACCCAGATGGCGCAAACGGCGGTGTGCAACCGACACCACTCGCTGGACCAGCAACTATGCCGGTGGCTGCTGTTGAGTCTGGACCGTCTGCAAGGCAATGAACTGTTGATGACGCAGGAACTGATCGCCAATATGCTAGGTGTGCGCCGCGAAGGCGTGACCGAGGGCGCTCTTAAGTTACAACAAGCCGGGCTGATTCGTTACGCGCGCGGCCACATTTCAGTGCTCGACCGACCTGGGTTAGAGAAACGCAGCTG
>PMMB01000012.1 GCA_003165495.1 Gammaproteobacteria bacterium
AGTTCGAGCGCCCGCGTGACTTCGAGCGTGTTGGCGCCGAATTGGGTCGAGGTTTCGATGAGGATGCCCGGCTTGCCGGCGATCAAGGCATCGCCGAATCGCGGCTCGGCCCCTTCGCGCACCGTCGCAACTTCGCCCATACGCACCGGTAGGCCATCGCGCGTGCCGACTACCGCCTGTGCCAGCGCTTCGAGTGTGGCGCCGGGGGCTTGTGCTTTGATCACGATGCGCTGCGTGGGCGTTTCGAGATAACCCCCGCCGATCAAGGCTGTCGCCCGCTTGGCGGCGGCCAAGACGTCGTCGAGGGTGAGACCGGCGGCGGCTAGTTTTGCCGGATCGATTTCAATCTGACGCTCGCGCACTTCGCCGCCGAAAATCTGCGCCTGCGCCACACCGGGAACCGCGAGAATCTGCGGCTTGACGATCCATTGCACCACGTCGCGCAACTCCACCGGCGAGAGCCGATCGCTGGTGTAGCCGAAATGCACGAGGTATTCCATCGATGAACTCAATGGCGACAACAGCGGAGCCCCGACACCTTGTGGAAGCAAGCCGGCGAACTCGGCCAAACGCTCCGTAACGACTTGGCGCTGGCGATACGGATCGCCGCCGCGGTCGAATACCACTTGGATCGCCGAGAGGCCTTGGCTCGACGTCGAACGTACCGTCTTCACATTCTCGGTGCCGGCCAATAGTCCTTCCAACGGCCGTGTGACCAGCGCCTCTACCTGGGTTGCGTCCAGGCCAGGCGCCTCGGTCTGCACCAGCACATGCGGGGGGGCGAAATCCGGGAACACGTCGAACCGCGCCGCAGCCAGCGCGGCCAGCCCAAGCGCGGCGATCAGGCACGCGAGTGCGGTGATGATGCGCGGATTGCGCAGGGACGCGCGAACGATGGCGGCAAGCACTGCGCTGTGCCCTAGTCGTCGTCGTCATTCTGCTGGGCGCCCACTCCCTGCAGCGACCACAAAACACCCGCTCCATGCACGACGATGTTGTCATCGTCATCAACGCCTTCGACCAGCCAACCATCCCCGAAGGGAAGCAGTAAATTCACTTTCACCGGCGCATAGCGCGCTTTTTCCGCCTCTGTCTTTTTTTTCAATTGCTTGTAGACGTAGGCCCCGTTCTCGTCGTAGAGCACCGCATCGCGCGGCAGCAGCAAACCCGCGCGCTCCGCCGTCAACAGGGCAACCGGTATGCGCGCGCCGGGACCCAAGCCTGCGGGTGCATTCGGCACTTCGATCAACAGGCCGACGCTCTGCAATTCCGTGGTTTGCCGCAGCACTCCGAGCACACGTCCCGGGACCTGGATGCCGTCCACATCCAACACGGCTTGGCTTGTGGTGGCGCCGACGGTGTGCCGACCCGGTAGGTCGGCGCGTAGCAGCAAACTGCGACCACTCGCTGATGCCTCGATCACTTTCTGACGTGCACCGACCGGCAATGCGGCCAAAGGACCCCAATGCAAAGCGAAGTGCGCCGCCGCGATTTCCGCCTGCGCCTGCGCTTTTGCCTGATCCGCCTGCGCCGCTTCAAGCATCTTGAGTGAGGCTCCGGCGCCGCCGGCGTGAAGCGCGTGCAATCGTGCCAATTCGGCCGATGCAGCATGTTCCGCGGCGGCGGCGGCGGCCGTTTCGCCCATATCGGATATCAGTGTCGTCGCATCCAGCACCAGACCCAGCGCCTCGATGCGTTCCGGCGCTTTCGCTACGAGGGGATGCGCCACCACGATGCCGACCGCGTGCTGCTGTTCGCTATTCAGGCTCGGCTGCGCGGCTTGATGGCTCGCATCGGCGGCCTTGTCGTCGTCATCGTCGCCGATCGCGATCAGGGAAACGCTCAGCATCGCGCAGCAGGCGGCCGGCAGCACGCGCCGCGCGCAGACCTTCACGAACCGGCCCCGGAAACGATCGACGACATGGATTTTGCCAGCGCAAGTTCCGGGCCCGACAGAGGCGCGTGCAGCGCATCCTCGAGATTGTTGCGCGCGTTCTGCAGTTGGGCGCGCATCTGCACCACCTCGAGTTCGGCTCGCATAACGAGGATTTCCGCGCTTAACTGATCCTGAAGGTCCGCTGCGCCCAAGCTAAAGCCAAGATCCGCCGTTTGCTTTTGACGCCGCGCCGCGTCCAACTGCCGCTCTGCCGCGTCGGTGCTCGCGCGGGCGATGTGCTCCGCACGTTCCGCAGCGACGATCTCCCCATAGATGTCGGCCTGGAGCGCGAGCATGCTCTGCCCTGCCAGTTCGCGCCCGGCGCGCGCCTCGGCGATCTCGCCCTTGTTGCGATTGAAGGGCAGCGTGAAGCCCACATCGAAAGGAAACTTCGCGATGCCGTGATCCCAGTAATAGCCCGGCGAGAGTACGAACTGCGGATACTGGCGGGCGACCGACTGCTGGAGTTTGGCTTCCGCGGCCGCGTACGTAGCCAGAGCCACGCCAAGATCGGCGCGCGACAGAAGTGCCTGCTCACGCGTCTCGCGCCGCGTGTCTTCGTTCACGACCGGTGGCTCGCCCCAGTCCGGCCATGCGAACGCCACGCCGTCCAATGCCTGAGGCGGCAGGCCCAACGCCTTGGCGGCGGCGACTTGGGCCGCATCAACCGCTTCGCGCAATTCCGCCTCCTGCCGCTCGATCTGGATCCGCGCCTGCTGAATGGTCAGAAGTTCGTTGGGCGCATCCTCGCCGGCCTTGACCCTTTGCCGCTCGAGAGCGAGCAGTCGGTCCTCCGCCGCTGCCAGCCGATCGAGCAAACTCGAGCGCCTGTGCCCGCTCTCCCAATCGGACAGCGCCGCGGCCAATGCGCTGCGCACTGCCCAAGCCTGGTCCATCAGCTGCAAACGCGCATTGCCGGTATCGA
>PMMB01000339.1:0-6447 GCA_003165495.1 Gammaproteobacteria bacterium
AAAATCGCGCTCTGCAGTGCTCCGGCCTTGAGCAGCGCCTCCTCGGCACGCTTACGCGCGGTGTTGTCGGTGCCGACCAGAAGGTAGCCGATGATCGCGCCTTCCGCAGCACGCAGTGCCGTCACTGAGACGACCGCAGGGAAGCGGCTGCCGTCCTTACGGATATAGGTCAGCTCGTAGATATCCTCGATCCCTCGAGAGGCCTTGAAAACCAGCGCCTCGAACCCCGGCGCGATCGGCGTTTGCAGTTCGGCGCTCAGTGCCTCCGCGCGCGCTATGATTTCCTGGGGGTCCGAGATATCGGCTGGGGTGATCTTGTTCAGTACCTCTTCAGCGGTGTAGCCGAGCATGCGTTCGGCNNATGACGCCCTTCGCGTCGGTGGCAATTTTCGAAAAGTTGGCACTATTGAAGATCGCTCTCTGCAGGGCTTCCGCTGCGAGGAGCATCTCCCTGTTGGCGATTTCCTTCGCGTTCTCTGGTATGGCGGTAGCGGACTTTAGGGTCGATTGAGAGTGCGACTTCATGGATACAGCCAACCTAGCCCAAGCCATAGGCGGAGGCGATTGCGTTGGAAGTAAGTAAAGTGTGATTAGGCATGATGAGCCTCGATGACTAGTTTTGGGACGATGCTGCCTGGGCGGTGCCGAACTCGACCATGTCGACGACTCTGGCCTTGCAGTTGCCTGCGGATCTGGCGCTCTTGAGTGCCTGCTCGGCAGCCGCAATCAGATCATTAGGGACAGCACCGGCAGCGCCGTTCCACTCGATCGAGCGCGAGGAGCCACGACAGCCACCTCCCACAGACAGTGTGACGCGCAGTATATGCAAGTCGCTAACCGCATCGATTGCACGCTGTGCGACGGTACTCGCACCCTGCGCATCGGTTGCCGGCAACAGTAACGCGAATTTCCCACCTGCATAACGACCCAGTAAGTCGGTGGGTCGCTGTGCCGCCAATCGCAGACTGTCGGCAACGGATTTCAGGCAGGCATCGCCTTTCTCCTCACCGAATTCGGCGTTATATGCGGTGAAGCCTTCGATGTCCGCCAACAGCAACGCCAGCGGTGCTGCGGAGCGCTCGGCACGCAGCCATTCCTGCGTCAAGACCCTCTCTAGCTCCCGGCGTGTGACCGCGCCGGTGAGGAAATCCATCTTGACGGCGCTGCGCATCGTATCGGACAACATCTTTAATCGTTGATACGTGCGCACCCGTGCCAGCACCAAAGGTGCATGGGGTGGCTTACTGATGAAGTCTGCTGCGCCGAGTTCAAGCCCTTTGGCTTCCAGCTGCGCACTTTCGTGGCTAGTGATAAAGATGATCGGCACCTTCGCCAGCGCCGGATCGCTCTTGAATGCCTTACATACTTCAAAGCCGCTAAGGTCGGGCATGTCCACATCCAGCAGCACCAGATCGGGTGTGGATTCACGCGCCAACTTGAGCGCTGCGCGACCGGAGGTCGCGAATCGAAGGGGTGTGAAGTCGCCGAGGATGCGGCTCAGGATTCGAACCACCATGGAGTCATCATCGACCAAAAGAATGCTGAATTTCTCTTGAGCTTGCATAAGTTGTCCAAAACTCGACTGCCAAGATTTCCCATGCTCACTCCAGTGAAGCGCTGAGCCCGTTACACCGCGGCGTTGGCCTGCATTCGCCGGCCATCACCCGGCGACAGAGCCGCTTCGATGGCATCGACCAATGTTGTGGCATCGAAGGGCTTGTTCAGGAACTCGACCGCCCCCAGCTTCATCGCGCGCTCGCGCAACCCTGGTTTTTCACTCGCTGTGATGAAAATGATCGGCGGCGGCGCCGTTGAAATGAGATTCCGAAGACGATCGGCAACCAAGAATCCGTCTCCGGCCGGTAGTGACACGTCGAGGACGATGACGTCCGGATTGTTCTTCTGGACAGCGGATATGGCGTTCACGGCATCTTTGGCCGTATATACCGTGTACCCCATGCTCTTCAGGCGCACACCTATGGTGAGTAAAAAGACGTTGTCGTCGTCGATCAGTAACACGGTCTTCATGGTTATGGCTGCCTGTGGAGAAGCGGTGGATTCGGTGGATTCGGTGGATTCGGTGGATTACACGCCCAAAATCGTACGACGTGCGCCGCGCGAATAATCCATGTCAGGCGGGCAGAAAATCGAATTAACCCCGTCGGCACGACTGGATAGGACTTGAGTCGCGCCTTGATTTTGCGGCCACAATGACCGCTACTGACGAAGCGTCCGCGTCTTAGGCGTGAGGGCCATCCTGCCATGAATAAATCAAAAGCGAGGGACCTCCGTCTCATTATGGGACGACTGCCGCAGAACCATGCCGGGTATTCGGATTGAATGAAGGCCTATGGCAATCAGCGTATCCGGACCAACGATTGAACCACGAGGCTTGGGGAAACCCGATATGGACGTCAACATCTTGCTGGTGGATGACGATCCAGGCGCGATCGAATTGATGGGTCGTATCCTTGCGGGCGTGGGCAAATTGCGCTTCGCCACCAACGGGAAGGATGCGCTGCGACTCGCGCGTGAGTCGGCACCCGATCTGATCCTGCTCGACGCAGAAATGCCCGGAATGAGCGGGTTCGAACTCTTGAAAACGTTGAAGGCCGAGTTCTCACTGGCCAACGTACCGGTGATATTCATCACCAGTCATACCGAAGCCGGGTTCGAAGTTTCTGCCTTGGATATGGGAGCCGCTGACTTCATCGCCAAACCCTTAAAATCTTCTCGGGTGCTAGCCCGTGTCAGGACACAGTTACGTGTGAAGCACATGGCCGACGAGCTGCGCCGCTCTGCCGCCACCGACGCTCTGACGGGCGTTGCGAACCGACGTCAATTCGATGAGTCGCTTGAACGTGAATGGCGGCGCGCCCAACGCTCCGGCGACCCGGTGTCGCTGTTGATGATCGACGTGGATCACTTTAAATTGTACAACGACCTCTATGGGCACCCGAAGGGCGATGTCTGTTTGAGACATGTGACACAGGCCCTCCTAAGCGCATGCAACCGCCCGGCCGACCTCGTGGCACGTTACGGCGGTGAGGAGTTCATGATTCTGCTTCCGCAGACGCCGCGACACGGCGCCCGACACGTGGCCCAACAAGTTCTCAACGCCGTTGCAGCGTTTGGCATTTTCCACGAGGATTCGCAGACCACACACTACGTGAGCGTGAGCGTCGGTATCGCCTGCTTCGATGACGCCAGTGCGTGCTGGCCAAACTCGAACGAGTTCCGCGCCAGCGACTTGGTCCGGGCCGCGGATAAGGCCTTGTATTCTGCCAAACAGGCCGGCAGGGGGCAGACCAAGCTGCGGGACATGGCCGCCGCCGACACGCCAGAACTGGCCGCTGACATTACGACGTGATCAACGCGGCGCACGCAACGAGGCGCGCGCGGAACCGGCAGCGCTGAAAAGAGCGCCATAGATAGCGATTCCTTCTTATTTCAGCGGGTCCTGGCTTTCGTACCACATGGCGTTCAGCACGCCGAACGCCAAAGCAAAGCCCAATCCGAGAATCCAGCTGAAGTACCACATCACGACGCTCCTATACCGATCAATAAAGTCCGACATGCCGGCGGATTGATTCGAGCGTAATCGTACCCCGCAACACTCGATACACCCACGTCGTGTATGCCAGAACGACCGGCAGAAAAATGACGACGGCCACAAGCATGATAAGCAGTGTCTTTGCACTGCTCGATGCGTCCCACACCGTAAGACCCTGATCCGGATTCGTCGAAGACGGCATAAGAAACGGGAACAGCGCAATGCCGGCCGTCAGAATCGTCGCCGCCAGCGTGAGACCGCTCGCCACGAGCGCTATACCGGAACGGCCGATGCGTAACAGCACATGTGTCAACAGTGAGGCCGCCGCAGCGCCCGCGGGCACGAGCCATAGAAGACCGTGAGCACGGTAGTTGTCCAGCCACGCGCCGCGCGCGACGACGACGCTTTTCAATAACGGGTTCGAGGGCCCCGAGGCGTTCGCCGCGGCCACAATTCTGTGCCCATCGAGACCGGCGGCAACCCAAATACCGGCGGCAATGAAACTGACCGCGAACACCATCGCCGCGATTCGTCCGGCCGCACTCGCACGTGCACAAATCTCGCCCTCGACTTTGAGAGACGCATAGGTCGCGCCGTGCATCACAAGCATCGACAGGCTCACCAGCCCGCAGAGCAACGCGAAGGGATGCAGCAGATTGAAGAACGCGCCGGTATAGATCGAACGTTGCAAATCATCGAAATGAAACGGGACACCGAGGAACAAGTTCCCGAAGGCGACTCCGAATAACAAAGGCGGTACGGCGCCACCGACGAAAAGCGCCCAATCCCAGGCATTACGCCATCTCGCCTCGACGAGCTTGCCGCGGAACGCGAAACCCACCGGTCTTAAGATAAGGGCCACAAGAATGAGAAACATGGCCAAATAAAGCCCGGAAAATGCCGCTGCGTACAGCAAAGGCCAAGCGGCAAACACGGCGCCACCGCCCAGAATGAACCACACCTGGTTGCCCTCCCACACGGGCTCAATGGATTCGAGCAGCGCACGTCGCTCGTCATCCGTGCGGCCGATAAATCGAAAAATCGCACCCACCCCCATATCGAATCCGTCGGTCACGGCGAAACCGATGAGGAGCACGCCGAGGATCAGCCACCAGATGACGCGCAGGATTTCGTAACTCAACATAGTTAAGCCTCTATTTGCCTCGCCACGGTCGGCGCTGCTGGATCTGCAACGGGCAGTGGCCAATACCCGAGCCCGTCGGGACCGCGGCGAATCATGCGAACCATCAAATACACATCCACGGCCGCGAGAGCGGTATAGAAAACGATGAAGCCCGTGAGGGACAACCACACATTCACTGGTGAGGTCATGGATATGCCCAGGAACGTGGGCAGCAGTCCATCAACAGCCCAGGGTTGGCGCCCGTACTCGGCGACGATCCAGCCAAGCTCCGCGGCAATCCAGGGCAACGGCAAGCTGAAACACGCGAGCCGCAGGAACCAACGATCGTACGCGATGCGGTGGCGCGCTGAAAAATAGAAGGCCATCGAGAAAAGAACAATAAGGAACAGCCCAAGCGCTACCATCAGTCTGAAGCTCCAGAACAAGACAGGCACGTTTGGCACCGTAGACCAAGCCGCGCGGTCGATCTGCTCCGGCGTAGCGCTGGCGGGATTGCGCGTGTAACGCAGCAGCAGGAGACCGTACCCCAAATCGCCCCGGTGCGCCTCGAAATCCGCTCGTGCCCGCGCATCGGCGTGATCTGCACGCAGCGCCTGCAGCGCCGCATGCGCCTGAATTCCACTCCTCACGCGTTCCCGCGCGCGCTCGACGAGATCAACAATACCGGGTACCTGGCGATCGATCGAACGTGTGGCGATCAAGCCGAGGAGCCACGGCACCTTCACTTGCGCGTAAGTCTTGCGTTCAGACACATCCGGAATGCCGAATACGGTAAAGCCGGCTGGAGCATCTTCGGTGTGCCATTCGGCCTCGATGGCAGCGATTTTCATTTTCTGGTTCTCGCTGGCCACGTACCCCGATTCATCGCCCAGCACCACGACTGACAGCGAGCACGCAAGGCCGAAGCTGGCAGCCACTGCCATCGATCGTCGCGCAACATCAACGTTGCGTCCGCGCAGGAGATACCACGCACTGATCGCGAGCACGAACACGGAACCGACGACATAGCCAGCGGCGACGGTGTGTACAAACTTCGCCTGGGCCACCGGATTTAAAAGCACGGCACTGAAGGATACGAGCTCCATGCGCATCGTTTCGTAATTAAACTCCGCGCCTATCGGGTTCTGCATCCAGGCGTTAGCGATGAGAATCCACAGCGCAGAAAGGCTGGAGCCGAAAGCAACTAGCGCGGTGACGAACAGGTGACCTACCTTCGAAAGTCGGTCCCAGCCAAAAAAGAATAATCCGACGAAAGTGGATTCTAAAAAGAATGCCAGCAGCCCTTCGAGCGCGAGCGGGGCACCGAAGATATCGCCGACGTAATGAGAATAGTAGGCCCAGTTGGTGCCGAACTGGAATTCCATCGTAATGCCGGTTGCTACGCCCATCGCGAAGTTAATGCCGAACAACATTCCCCAGAACTGGGTCATGCGTTTCCAAATCTCCCGCCCGGTCATCACATACACTGATTCCATGATGACCAGCAGCATCGATAGCCCAAGAGTCAGCGGAATGAACAGAAAGTGATACAGCGCAGTCAACGCGAACTGCAGGCGCGAAAGGTTCACCAAGTCCAGGTCAATCACGGCGATTCCCTCCCGAGGTGCTGACTCTATTATAGATCGGTCGAAGCCTTAGCCACGGCTAATCGGTCCGCGACACCGTCGCCATCTACGCGAAGCCGGTGCGGGGCTGAAAAGAAGAGCCCCCATAAGAGCAGGAGCGCGACCATCTTCGCAATAAATAGCCA
>PMMB01000339.1:6472-7949 GCA_003165495.1 Gammaproteobacteria bacterium
CAATCCGCTACAACTCGTCGTGAAACCATCCGTAGCGCCCGCAGAGAGATTTCGCCCCACACTCGTGATCTCGTCACGAACGATGAACAGGCTAAGGTTAACATGTTGTCATCGAAAGCCGACAGTGACGGAGGAGTTTAAAGTGACACGGGCATCAGGCACGCTCGAAGCGAGCGACGGTTTCGGCATGCTCGGTGAATGGCAAGAGATTAAATGCGGTGAGCGCAGCGAGGCGTAGCTTGCCGCGCGAGATCAGGCGCGCGGCGTCGTTGAGGAACGATTCGAGCCCACAGCTCACGTATACGAAGCGCTCGGGAGGGTACTCGCTTAAGTACTCGGTGAGCTCGGGGTCGAGGCCCTTGCGCGGCGGGTCGGCGATCACGACCTGTGCGCCGGACGCGGCCATGCACGCTGCACCCGCCGGGCCCGGGACGACGGAGATTTTGGCTCGATCCGCCGCGTCGAGCTGAGCGAGCCCGAGTTCGAGCCCGTGCAGCGAATGCGGGCTGACTTCGTTCATACGAATCTCGCTGGCCTCCGCCAATACCGACAAGCCGATGGCGCCGACACCTGCGTAAAATTCGGCTACTCGCGCGCCCTGCGGGATTTGGGCGCGCACGTGCTCGATGATGCCCTGCGCGATGTCGAGATTGTTCTGNNTTGGAAGTCGGGACCTAGGATGGTATTGGAGCCCTCGCGATTGGCGTTGAACCACAGGCTGTGCAGCTCTGACCCAAGCCGCTCACGAATCAAATCGAAGCACGCCGCCAAGGGCGTAGGCGTAGCGCTGTTAGCGACGATCACCACCTGCGCGGTTTGCGAACTGCGCTCCACCACTACTTGCAGGTAGCGTGCGAGCCCCAAATGAGCTTTGTCGGAGTAGCTGGTCACTCGAGCATCGACAAAAGCGCGCCTCACGACGGCGGCGACGCGGTTGATCAAGGGGTGCTGAACACTGCAGTGGGGGATGTGAACCACGCGGTGGGTACCGAGTTCAAACAGTCCTAGCTTGGGCGAGCCCAGCCGGCCCCGGATGGCGAGCCGCGCGCGAAGTCGAAACCCGGCAGTTTGCCCGGAAATCACCGAAACCGCGGGCAACCCGTGGGCACGCGCCAGCTCATCTAGCGCGCCGCGCGCGGCAGGGGCGATGCCGCGCTCGCCGAACCGCGGGCAGCCCGGGCAAGGTGGGCGGTGCGGGCACGACGTCAATCCACCCGTTTGCCTCAAGTTTCGCGACTCTACTTGGCGTGTGTCCGTGCTCACCGTGCCGTCAACCTAATACAACAATTGCCGCACGTACAACTCGACGGCCGCGCTCGGCCCGTTGGCCCATCAATCCCGTGGAAATTAAGGAAAACCCTGATTGCAGAGCGCATCGGCATCTATGTGCGCTAGCAGACAGAACACAACAAAACTAAGGGTGTTTAATACCATAGGTGCGCAAGGATTGGGCGATGCCTCAGACCGTACTTCTTAT
>PMMB01000024.1:0-2430 GCA_003165495.1 Gammaproteobacteria bacterium
TGCGTGCGCCGCGGCTTCGAGGCCCAAGGCCTGTTGCCGGGCGTTTTGGGTGTGCGCCGGCGTGCGCCGAAACTCTATCGCCAGCTCATGAGCGGCAGTCCCTTGAGCCCCATGCATGCCCTCGATTGGGTCAACGCCTATGCGTTGGCGGTCAACGAAGAAAATGCGGCCGGCGGCCAAGTGGTGACGGCGCCGACCAATGGTGCGGCAGGGATCGTGCCGGCTGTTCTGCATTATTACCGGCGCTTCGAGCCGGGAGCAGACGACGACGGCGTCATTCGCTTCTTGCTCAGCGCCGCCGCCGTCGGCATGCTTTACAAGCAAAACGCGTCCATTTCCGGCGCCGAGATGGGATGTCAGGGCGAGGTTGGCGTCGCGTGCTCCATGGCGGCCGCCGGATTGGTGTCGGCGCTCAACGGCAGCAACGAACAAATCGAGAATGCCGCCGAAATCGGCATGGAGCACAACCTGGGGTTGACCTGCGATCCGGTCGCAGGATTGGTGCAAATCCCCTGCATCGAACGCAATGCCATGGGCTCGGTGAAAGCGATCAACGCGGCGCGGCTGGCGATGCGCGGCGACGGCTCACACAAGGTATCGCTCGACCAAGTGATTACCACCATGCGCCAAACGGGGCTCGATATGTCGACCATCTACAAGGAGACCTCNNCCCCTGAGCGATGCCGCTGATGGTGGCGCGCAAAGCGCCGAACAGCGCCCGATCCTCGCGGCCTGTCTTGCGCCAACGCTGCAGCAGATCCACCTGCATGAGGTGCATGGGATCGATATATGGGTTGCGTAATTCGATCGACCGCTGCAAGGTCGGATCGCTGTCGAGCAGGCGCGCTGAGCCGCGCAGTCGCAGCACCTGCGTCACCGTCAATGCGTATTCCCTGCGGATGGGTTCGGCCTGCGCGCGCAGCGCATCGCCGGCCAGGGCGTCGTAGTGACTCGCAATTTCCAGGTCGGTTCGCCCCAGCATGGCCTCGACGTCGTCCAGCAAGTGCCTGAAGAAGGGCCAATGCGCCAGCATTTGACCCACCACGTCGTCGCCGTGCTGCTCCAGCGCGGCCGACAAGCCGCTGCCGAAGCCGAACCACCCAGGCAACATGTGGCGGCTTTGCGTCCATGCGAACACCCACGGAATGGCCCGCAGCGCGTGGACGCCGTCGCCGCCGGCGCGCGCCGCCGGGCGCGATCCGATATGCATGCGTTCGATCACGTCGAGCGGCGTCGCCGCGCGAAAGTACTCAAAGAACTGTGCGCTGCCGAAGACCAGTTCGCGATACGCCGATAGACTCCGCGCGGCGATCGTTTGCATGGCCGCCGCGTGTGCCGGCGGTACCGGCGGCTTTTCTCCGGCATGCGCCGTCGCCAAGGCCACGGACGCGAATGTGCGCTCGAGCGTGCGCATCGCGATCGGCCGCAAGCCATAACTTTGATTGACGACTTCGCCTTGCTCGGTCAAACGCAAGACGCCTCGAATGGCGCCATCCGGCACTGCCTCAACCAAGTTTTCGGTACGGCCGCCGCCGCGCGCTCGCGTACCGCCGCGGCCGTGAAATATCAACACCCTGATGCCGGCCTCACGCGCCGCTTCCAGCAACTCCGTCTGGGCCACCTGCAAGGCCCAACGTGAAGCTGCGATTCCACCCTCTTTGTTGGTGTCGGAATAGCCGATCACTATCATTTGGCGATTGCCGCGTGAAACCAAATGCCGCCGGTATGCGGGCTCGCTGTACAACGCGCGCAAGACATCGCCCGCTCGCTCCAAGGATTCAATGGACTCAAGCAATGGGGCGACATCGAGGGGCGATTCGCCGCTGCGTTTGTCGGTGATATCGGCCCATCTGGCCAGCAGCAGTACCGCCAGGACGTCTTCGGGCCCCTGCGCGCCGCTCACGATGTATTCACCAATGGCACGGCCGCCGAATTTATGGCGCGCCTGTGCGATGGCTTCGAACACCCACAGGCTGCGCCGGCCCACGGCGCCGAAGGTCGACGTCGGCCCCTGATCGCGAGCCAGTAAATCGCGCAATTGCCGTAGTCGCTCCTCAGGCGCCAGCGCCGGCCAATCCGCGACGCCTAAGCCTTGCGCAATCACCTGATCATGTACGTGCGCGTGCTGAGTGACGTCGAGCGTTGCAAGGTGAAAGCCGAATGTGCGTACTCTGCGCATGAACCGCCGCACCAGGAAATATCCGGCGTGGCGTCCCCGGTTCAGGGTCAAGCTGTCGGCGGCGAGCCCTACGTCGGCCAGCAATTCGTCGGGATTCTGGTACGCGTTGGGCCGACCCTCGTAAGTCGCTTTGAGCCGCTCGCCGATTTGGCCGAAGAACATGCGGTAGGGCATGCGGTCGTGCCGCGCCGGCGCCAGCGCCTGAGCGCCCGGCAATATGGCGCTGTAGGAATCGATGCGTGCGGCGAGCG